>JAHZLG010000078.1 GCA_022599995.1 Alphaproteobacteria bacterium
ATCTTCGCGCAAGGGTTTGTGCCACAAGCGAGTGCCGCGCAAGGGCACCCAACGCAAGAGCACACCGCGCAAGAACACCCAGCGCAAGAACACCCAGCGCAAGGGCACACCGCGCAAGAACACCCAACGCAAGAGCACACCGCGCAAGGGCAAGGCACGGCATGGGAAGCCATGCAAGCCATGCTCGAAGGAATGTACAAAAACCCGGCAACCCTGCTTGAGCAGCAACAGGCTTATATGCAGCACATAGCTGATCTGCTTGCCGTCTTTCCCGGTGCTAACCCGCTCTTATCGCTGCAAGAGAACGCAAGCGACGCACCAAGTCATGCACCAAGCAAGCCTCACATGGCGACCCCCGACAAACGGTTCAAAAACCAGCAGTGGGAAACCAACCCCTATTTCGCCCTCGTGAAGCAGGTCTATCAAGCGAACTGTGCTGCCGTCATGGAAAGCATCAATGCGCGGAGCAAGGACTTATCGCCTCTGCAAAAAAGACAGGTCGCCTTCCAAACCGAGCAATTCCTCAATGCCATCTCCCCGACGAATTACCCGCTCACCAACCCCGAGGTCTTGCAAGCTGCCATCGAGACGAAGGGAGAATCCCTGCTCAGGGGCATGCGTGCCCTGCTCAATGACCTCGCCGCCAACGACGGGAAATTGCAAATCCGCATGGCAAAAGAGGATACCTTTGTTCTGGGAAAGGACATTGCCTGCACCATGGGGGCAGTCGTCCATCGAACCCCCCTGTTCGAGCTAATCGAATACGCCCCACAGACGCCCGTCGTCGATGCGACGCCGTTGCTGATTATTCCACCGTGGATCAACAAGTACTACGTGCTCGACCTCGAGCCCGAGAACTCGATGTTACGTTGGATTGTCGATCAGGGGGTGCGGCTGTTCACGGTCTCATGGGTCAATCCCGATGCCACGATGCGCGAGACCGACTTCGAGGACTACATGACGCAGGGCGTCTTGGAATCCCTGACAGTGGTGGAATCCCTGACGCAGGCGACGGCAACCCATTTGCTGGGCTATTGTATTGGCGGCACGCTCTGCTCGGTGACGGCTGCGTGGCTGGCGGCGAAGGGACAGCAACAGAGGCTTCGGTCGCTCACCTTGCTCACCACTCTGGTTGATTTCCACAATGCGGGCGATTTGAGTGTCTTCGTCGATGACCAGCAGGTCACCGCACTAGAGACGAAAATGAACCAGGTTGGCTATATGGATGGGCGCGACATGGCCACGACCTTTCAGTTGCTGCGTGCCAATGACTTGCTTTGGTCATTCTACATTAACCAATACCTGCTCGGGAAAGAGCGCGGCAGCATGGCACTCCTTCAGTGGAACGGCGATCCGACTCGGCTGCCGGCGAAGATGCATTCCTTTTACCTGCGCAACATGTACCTGCATAACCTGTTGAAACAGCCCGGAGGTATTACGATAGCTGGCGTCCCGATCGACTTGGAAAAGGTCGAGGTGCCCCAATACCTTCTCGCGACGGCGGCTGACCACATTGCGCCGTGGCGGAATTGTTTTCGCGCCACCCAGTTGTTTGGCGGAGAATCAACCTTTGTTCTCGCGGGATCGGGGCATATTGCGGGGGTTGTGAACCATCCCCGCAAGGGCAAGTACGGATACAAAGCCACGACAGAAGGGATCATCGCGCAAGGAAGCGCGGACAGTGACTTTCTCGATCAGGCGACCGAGCACCAAGGCAGTTGGTGGCCGCACTGGGTAGATTGGATGCGCAAGGTTGCGCCCGAGCAAATTCCCGCGTCCACAACGTGCGGCTCCTCGGCCTATCCTGTGCTGGACGTCGCGCCCGGACGCTATGTTTTGGTGCGCACCGATTGAGAAGTGTTATCCGCACCGACCAACCTTATCATACCGATCAAGGGGCCATCATATGATTGTAGGGCACGGGGTCGACGTGGTGCACATCGACCGCATCGCACGCCTGCTTGCTGGCTCGCTTGGCAGGCGGTTCATGGTTAAGTGTTTCAGCCCAGCCGAGCGGGCAAGGGGCAAGATGGCACTCGTTTTTGATCAGGCGAAGCGATCCGCGTGGCAGACTCCTGCCTCGGCCGAGGCGCAGAGTCCGCACGATGCGCTGTCCATGAATGCGGTGCGTCATGTGGCGGGGAATTATGCGCTCAAGGAAGCCATGGCGAAGGCGTTGGGCGTTGGTATCGGCGGGCAGTGCCGCTGGCATGACATCGAACGGGAAACGACCGCACGCGGCGCACCGCAATTGCGTCTTTGGGGGGAGGCACGCGCCACCTTATTGCGCCAGCTGGATTGTTCGACCGCCGCGCGACCTCAAGGAGCCCCTCTTTCCCCCTTGCCTGCGGGCGAGACATCCGGAGAGGCTGCGGCAGAGACACCTGTCGAAGGGGGGGGGCATGCGATGGGCGATGGGCAGTATTCATCCCCATCCTCATCTTCATCCATATCCCCACCTTCACCTTCATCCCCACTCTTATCTTCACCCTCTGTTCTTGTTCCGACGGTCTCGGTGTCGCACGATGGCAACATTGTTTTCGCATCGGTTGTGCTTGCGGCGGATACGCGTCTTTGCCTCTAGCAAAGGGTGACCGGGGCGGGTGCCCTTGGAGAGTTGGGCGATAGCAGACTGATAACGTGCGGTTACGCCGCGGTTACGCCGCAAGGGGGGCGGGAGGGGCGGGAGGGGCGGGATGGTGAGGCGAGGGAGAAGCGAGGTTCCACGTACTCACATCTTGCGAAATGCCCACTCGAAGGTGAGCATGCTCGCGGAGGGATTATCACCGACTACCAATTGTTCGGCGTGAGGGGCGTTAGAGGAAGGGTGGGAGGGGTGGGAGGGGCGGGGGTAGGTGACCCGCGACACAATCGCGGTCGTGTCGTGCATACTGCCGTCATAATGATTGTAAACAGCGGGCTCGACCTGAACCGGGTGAAACCGCATGCCAAACTGCCACTGTTGTCCATTGCGGTGGGTTAATTCCACAAGTCGTGGATTGGCTGCTCCCCCATGTTGCACGTTAACCGTCGGGTGGATGATGAACCGACACACCACTTCGCGCGGCTGGTGGCGGTGTATCGAGGTTTTGCTGTCCTCGGAAAGGCACTCGAGGGCGTACGCATCATCGTGCGAGGCAAAAAAACCATAGGCATCTACCGCCGGATAAATGCGGTCGCGTCCGGCGAGCAGATCGCCCTGCAAGGACAGCTGCCATCGTCGCTGGTGAACAAGTCCAAAAGGGTCTGCATAACCATCGTGCGTGGCACTGTAGACAAGCCAATCCTTGTCGTCATAGGCGGCATAGCTAGGTTGGGTCAGGGGTTGTTCGAGCACCCGCGCAAATCGCCGCTGGTCGCGCCGTCCAGTCCCCCACCGCGTGCCTAATGATGAGGACGACACCCCGTCTATCGTGACCGTGGAATGGTGCTCGGTATGGCGGAACCGGGCACTGCCGTATTGATCCGGGTCGGGGGTGCCCGCATTCACCACGAAAATCGCCGCATCATCCGCAAATTCGAAGCTTAGGGTGCCTGCCGACTGGGCGTCCTGCGCATCAGCGATCGAGCCAACATCGATGAAGACCTTCGTTTGCTCGCGTTCGAGCACCGCAAACCCCGTTCGAGGCAAGACGTCAAGGGTGGTCGTCTCCTTCGGGATCAGGCGATGGAATTCCTCATTCCACTGCCGAATATACCCGTGCATGCCATGAAAGGCGGGCATCTCCCCTTGCGGGAATTGCATCATCAGCAAGAAGGGCAACAGGCAGAGCAATTTGTCTTCGATGCTCTCGGGGATGGTGAGGTTCAACCGCTCGCTGAGGAATAGAATGTCAGCAAGGTCGGTGAACAGGGCCATCTGTTCGCCGGGCGAGGCATAATATCCTCCGCCATCGGCCTGGATGAGGCTGGGCAGGAGACGCTCGATGTTGCGCAAATACTGATTGATCCGACGCGGCTGCGCATCGGGCAACGCACATTCCACCAAAAGCATCGCCTTGAGCGACCGCATGCGGATGTGCGGGCGGGCCTCACAACGCCACGTCCATCGGAGGTGGCGATACTGGCTTTCGATCGAACTGTTGACAAGGTCGCGAAACGATTGCTCGGCACCCGAGACAAGCCAGTCATAGTGGGTCAACCACATTGCCAAGCGGTTCGCCAGCTCGGGGGTGCGCCACGCGATGATGCTCCAGTCGTTGTGCTGCCGCAACCAGATAGAGAGTAAGCGGCGGCTTTGCTGTTTGGCCGGCTCGGAGCTCAGCATCTCCAAATCCAAGAGCCAGTCAAAGCCGTGCAGGTGACGCAACCATGCCGTGCTTATCTCCTTTTCCAAGAAAGGATTCGTTGAGGTCACATAGTCATCGGCAAAGTCAAAAATGTTGTTCAGCACCTCATCGCCGATCGCTTCACTGCCGACCCACAGGTTGGTGATCGGTGCAACCAGTGGTTGCGGGCGCGTCCAGAACCGTCCCCAGCGCATCCAAGGGTAGCCCGGCAGGATGGTCAGGACACCAACCAGGACGGCAGGCAGGATTTGCTTTTTTGCCCATTGTACCAGCAGACGCAAGGAAGAGGGCATCGAGTGGTCTTAACCCGCAATGGCATGAACAGTCATGCGTTCGAACCGTGCGACCCGGTTGCGTTGGCGCATCACCGAGCTGATCCCGCGCTGGGTGGCAAGCTGGTTCTGGATTGCCAGATCGACATTTTCGATGGTGGCGGCGGGATTGCGGTGTGCTCCCCCGACGGGTTCGGGGATAATCCCATCGATCACACGGTGCTTCTTCAAGTCGGTGGCCGTAATGGCAAGGGCACTGGCGGCGGCCTCGGCCTTCTTCGCATCCCGCCACAAAATCGAGGCACACCCCTCAGGGGAAATGACCGAGTAGACGGCGTGCTCGAGCATCAACAGCACATCGGCGGTGGCAAGGGCAATTGCCCCCCCCGAGCCGCCTTCGCCAATCACCACCGAGATGAGCGGCACGCGTACATCCAAAGACACGCGGATCGATTGCGCAATGGCTTCGGCTTGCCCGCGTTCCTCGGCGCCGACACCGGGGTAAGCACCGGGGGTATCCACAAAGGTAATGATGGGCAAGCCGAATCGATCGGCGAGCTCCATGAGTCGAATTGCCTTGCGATAGCCCTCGGGGCGTGCCATCCCGAAATTGTGTTTCAGCCGTGAGTCAGTATCGTGCCCGCGATCCATCCCGATGATCATGCAATTCTGATTGTGAAAGCGAGCAAATCCCCCGCTAATGGCGGGATCATCGCCATAGAGGCGATCGCCCGACAGAGGCACGTAGTCGGTGAAGAGGGTGCTGGAGTACTCCTGAAAATGCGGGCGCGAGCTATGGCGGGCGACTTGAACTTTCTGCCACGCCCCAAGCTTCCGATAGGTAGAGACCAACGATTCCTCGAGCTTTCGCTCTAGCCGTGCGATCTCGTCGAGAATATCAATGCTGGATTGATCGGAGATGCTTTTCAGCTCGGCTATTTTGGTTTCAAGGTCGGCAATATCAGTTTCGAAGTCAAGGTATGCAGTCATGCATGAATGTCTATCAAAAGAGGCGCTTGCTTGCTACCAAAATCTTAGCATTCGATCTCTTCCACCTTCCA
>JAHZLG010000079.1 GCA_022599995.1 Alphaproteobacteria bacterium
CCCGTCACGGGTTTTTGGCTGTGTCAGGTCGAGGATAGCGTCGTCGTTGCCTGCCTGAAAAAGGTGGACGCAATCATAAGGGCGGCCTCTATCTGATCTGCCGAGTAGAGATCAAAGTCCATAGGGTAAGCGTCAACAAGAAACGGAGACGGCACTCCACTGATGGGGGCATCCTCTCTGCTTGGAGGGGATTGCCGCCCATCATGGGTTGTCGGCTGTGTCAGGTCGAGGATAGCGTCGTCGCTGTCTGCCTGAAAAAGGTGGACGCAATCATAAGGGCGGCCTCTATCTGATCCGCCGAGTAGAGATCAAAGTCCACAGGATAGGCGTCAATAAGAAACGGAGACGGCACTCCACTGATTGGGGCATCCGCCCGGATTGCAGGGGATTGCTGCCCGTCACGGGTTTGCCGCCCATCATGGGTCTGGAGCCCATCACGGGTATCGCGTGCGTGGGCGCGATAGAACAAGATCACGTGCTCGAACAGGGCTAGAGCATGGCGCACATCGTCCGCGAAATCTTGGCGAAGATGCCCCGCAGCAACGATATCTGCCAGCTGATCGTCTGATGACATGGCGTGACTCCCTTCAACCCAGGCAAGGGCGCGTATCGCTGTCAGTATCGGAATGTATCCCCGCAAGTAGAGAGTGGCCAGCAAATCATGCGTCACAATACGATGCCGCCACTTGCCCATCGCCTCGCCGCTAACCCGCCACAAAAGAGCCTGCAACCAAGGCACCCTAGGGGCAAGGTGGCGACGCAAAGACGAAGACAAAACAACCCTGCCTGAGGCAGGCGACGGCCTGCCTGATGCAAGCGGCGTCCTGCCTGAGGCAGGCGACGGCCTGCCTGATGCAAGCGGCGTCCTGCCCGCCTGAAGGGCAAGGTGTTGGGACAGAAAAAATCTTTTCCGCCGCACCGCACCAAGGACCGTCCGTCGCAACGATCCCGCCAGTGCCAGCGACCCAGCCCCGTAGGAAAAGGAAAGACAGCGCAGCGCAAAGGATTCGGTGTCCGGTGGGCAATTTGCAAACAAGCTCGACACCGTCGATGCCCACCCTGCCTCCGACCTGCGCCAACGCGGCTCGGTGGCAACCAACGTCTGATCATCGAGCACCATGCCGCTCTGATCGAGCCATTTCGCCATTTCATCGGCAAACGCGAAGAACCACCTATCTTCATCCTCGTCCAAGGAGGCGTGCGTATCCTGTATGATCAAGGCGTACCGCTGTCTCTGCCCAAGTAAGATGCGCTCGTGGGCAAGGGTGGTGCACATCACCGCAACCTGCCGCGGGCAAGGGCCCATATTGGCTTCCAAAACCTCCATCGACCGCGCATATGCACGCTGGAGGATCATACGCTCAAGCTGTTGCAACGAAGCCTGAATCTGCGAAGTGGCAACGCCTTGTTCGAGCCACCGCAATACCAATTGCGGGATAGCGTCAATGAGTGCCCGTGTGCTCTCACCCCCTGCCTGTTCGTCATTGAGGAACCGCGCATAGGAATTCGTGACAAAGCCCGACTGCGTAGGCACGCGCCAAATGTCATCACGGAAGATCAACCCGAGCGGCTGGCCCAGATCATTACACACCGGCAACGCCGAAATCCTGTGCTTGTCCATCAGTGCCAAAGCATAGTGGGCGGTGTCCTGCCCCCCCACCGCGATCACCGGCGCCGACGCCATCGCACCGATATGACTATTCCGCTCGGGTTGCAGGGCATAACAATGGGCAATGTCGCGGTGGGTGACGATGCCCGTCAACAGCCCCGGCACGGAGGCCGAACTGAGCACGGCAGCCGACGCCGAGGTCGACCTCATCTCGCGGATGACCGATGCAGCATCGGTTTCGGGCGAGGCCGCCACGATCGGATGAAGAGGAAGCTCTGCTATCAAAAAATCTGGAAAAGAGTCCATCGTTGCTTGTCCGAAGGCAGAGGGGGTAACAAAGAATCGACGAGGAAACAGCAAGGATAGGGGGCACTCCCTTGACGATAATTCTATCGCTTCCTATACATGGTAACGTAGAATATTGTGGCGCGTGTTGCCATTCAGTGACAAGGGCAATGGAAGGCAGTCGCCTGCATCTCGCCCTTTATATTCTTTGCAATTTCCTTTGCCATTTCAGCCTCCTACCTGCATGAGAAGTCCAATGTCCGAATCCTCTCTCCATTCTCAATCACAACAGGCGACGTCCGCCGCCGTAGACGCCGGTCTTCGAGCGTATATGTTGCGCGTCTATAACCTGATGGCACTGGCAGTGGCATTTACAGGTATTGTGTCATATCTCTCCATCTCCATCCCCGCGCTCGCTGCGCTTGCCCTAGGACCAACTCGTTTCGTCCTATTCCTCGGCATCTTAGGGCTGGGTTTCATGGCACCAAGGCTCATCTTCAGCCAAAACAGCGCGATGGCACAAGCGGCGTTTTGGGGATATGCTGCGCTTTGGGGGATATTGATCGCTCCTTATTTCCTTATCTATACTGACACAAGCATTGCTCGCTCCTTCTTCGTGACCGCAGGGGCTTTCGCCGGAGTCAGCCTGTTTGGATACACCACGAAACGCAACCTTCAAGGGCTTGGCGTTTTCTTCTCGATGGCGTCCATCGGGGTGTTGATCG
>JAHZLG010000080.1 GCA_022599995.1 Alphaproteobacteria bacterium
ACAGGATGTTATCGAGCTCTTTGCCGGTCAGCTCGAGGATAGTGCCGATGCGGCTCGGCGGAGACTTCAAGAACCAGATATGCACCACGGGGGCCGCGAGCTCGATGTGTCCCATTCGTTCGCGCCGCACGCGTGCGAGGGTCACCTCGACGCCGCATTTTTCGCACACGACGTTCAGGTACTTCATCCGCTTGTATTTGCCACACAGACATTCATAGTCGCGCACTGGGCCAAAGATGCGGGCACAGAACAGCCCATCGCGTTCGGGCTTCAAGGACAGGTAATTGATCGTGACGGGTTTTTTCACCTCGCCATATGACCAATTGCGCACTTGGTTTTCATTCGCAATGGAGATGCGCAGCACATCGCTGGGGCTAGTGGCTTCGATAGGGGCGAGCGGATTCAAATTGGTCGTCATTGATTTGCCTTGCATGTTGAGGCGGCACCGATATCCCCACGAAAGCGAAGGGGGATCATGAAGAAAGGGTGGCGGGGTAGCGTGTGGAGCTTATGGGGATGGGGTCACCCTCTTAGCCATCGCGGAATTCAATGTTGAGTCCCAGGGAACGAATTTCCTTCATCAGAACGTTAAACGATTCGGGTAACCCAGCTTCGAGGGTTGTTTTGCCTTTGATAATCGATTCGTAGATTTTGGGGCGTCCGATAATGTCGTCGGATTTCACGGTCAGCACTTCTTGCAGGGTATAGGCGGCACCGTAGGCTTGCAGTGCCCAGACCTCCATTTCCCCAAAGCGCTGCCCGCCAAATTGCGCCTTGCCGCCGAGCGGCTGTTGCGTCACCAACGAGTAGGGGCCCACCGAGCGGGCGTGCAATTTGTCATCGACCAGGTGATGCAATTTCAGCATGTAGATGTAACCGACAGTGACCGGCCGTTCGAACGGCTCGCCGGTTTCCCCGTCAATCAGGCGGCTTTGCCCGCTGGAGGGGAGGCCACACGAATCGAGCAGATCGGTAATGTCTTTCTCACTGATCCCATCGAAGACTGGCGTTGCCATGGGCACGCCTTTGCGCAGGTTTTTCGCAAGGTCGGTCAGCTCTTTGGCGTTCATCGCGTCGATGTGCGCTTGCATCGCTGGCGAGGGGTACATGTTCCGCAATTGCTCACGCAGGCTGCCGATGAAGGTCTCGGCGGCGGCCTCCGAACGGGAGGCATTGGCAGCCATCGCGGAATCCAGCATGCGGCGAATCTGCTTGCCAAGCCCGACCGATGCCCAGCCAAGATGGGTTTCCATGATCTGGCCAAAATTCATCCGGCTGGGCACCCCAAGCGGGTTGAGCACCATGTCGACCGGGGTACCGTCTTCCAAGAAGGGCATGCTTTCGACGGGCAACACCCGCGAAACGATGCCTTTGTTGCCGTGGCGGCCTGCCATTTTGTCGCCGGGTTGAAGTTTGCGCTTCACGGCAACGAAGATTTTCACCAGCTTCATCACCCCGGGGGCGAGGTCGTCGCCTCGTTGGTATTTCTCCACGCGCCGGTCGAATTTTCGGCTGATCTGGTCGCGGGCATTTTTGTGCTGGGTCTTCAGCTCGCCGAGACGTTTGTTGATGTCTTTGCTTTCGACAACCACGCCCTCGAGCTCGCTCATCGAGAGCGGCGCAAGCACTTCGGCGGTCAGGGCCGTGTTCAGGGGGACACCGCGTTTCGATTCGATGACGATTTGGCCGTTGAGCTCGTCGCGCAGGCGTTGCATGTAGAGGTTGCGATGGATACGCAATTCATCGTCGCGGTCGATGGTCAGGCGATGGATTTCCTCGCGTTCGATCTGGAGCGACCGTTCGTCTTTCTGCGTCCCACGCCGCGAGAAGACCCGCACTTCGACCACGGTGCCGTGTCCCGAGGCAGACATCCGCAACGAGGTGTCGCGCATGTTCGATGCTTTTTCGGCAAACACAGCGCGCAACAACTTCTCTTCGGGGGTGATGGGGCTTTCGCCTTTCGGGGTCACCTTTCCCACCAGCACGTCGCCCGGGCTAACGGTCGCCCCGACATAGACAATGCCGGCATCATCGATGTTGCTCAGCCCTTCTTCGCCGACATTGGGAATGTCGCGGGTAATTTCCTCTTGGCCGAGTTTGGTGTCACGCGCAAAGACCTCATACTCTTCAATGTGAATCGAGGTGAAGATGTCATCGCGCACGATGCGCTCGGACACCAATATCGAATCCTCGAAATTGTAACCCCGCCACGGCATAAAGGCGACGAGGATGTTCTGGCCGAGGGCAAGTTCGCCCATTTCGGTCGCCGAGCCATCGGCGATCACGTCGCCCTCTTTCACGTGGTCTCCCACGCGCACGAGGGGTTTTTGGTTGATCGTGGTGCTTTGGTTCGACCGCTGGAATTTGCTGAGATTGTAGATTTTCACGATCTCATCGGTGTTCACGGCGGCGCGAATCACGATGCGATTGGCATCAACTTGCTCGACGATGCCATCGGTACGCGACACCACGGTCGCCCCCGAGTCGCGTGCCACCCGGGCCTCGATACCCGTGCCGACCAGTGGGGCTTCGCGCCGCAGCAGGGGCACCGCTTGACGCTGCATGTTTGATCCCATCAGCGCACGGTTTGCATCATCGTTTTCCAAGAAGGGAATCAGCGATGCTGCCACACTCACCACCTGTTTCGGAGATACGTCCATCAGCTCGACTTGTTGGGGCTGAGCCATGGTCAGCTCGCCAGCCTTGCGGCAGGTCACCATCGTTTCTGTCAGCATGCCGCTTTCATCGAGATGGGCGTTGGCTTGGGCGATCAGGTAGTCTTCTTCTTTGCTCGCCGACACATAGATGATTTCATCGGTCACGTGTCCATCGATCACGGTGCGATAGGGCGATTCGATGAAGCCATAGGTGTTCACCTTCGCATAGCACGCCAGCGAGTTGATAAGACCAATGTTTGGTCCCTCGGGGGTCTCGATCGGGCAAATACGTCCGTAATGGGTGGGGTGAACGTCACGCACTTCGAAACCTGCCCGTTCGCGCACCATCCCGCCCGGCCCCAGTGCCGAAAGGCGGCGTTTGTGCGTCACCTCAGCGAGGGGATTGGTTTGATCCATGAATTGCGACAGCTGTGAGGACGCAAAGAATTCGCGAATTGCCCCTGCCACGGGTTTGGCGTTGATCAATTCTTGGGGGGTGATCTTCGTTACATCGACGGTCACCATGCGTTCTTTGATCGACCGTCCCATCCGCATCAGCCCGATACGGAATTGGTTCTCAAGCAATTCGCCAACCGAGCGCACTCGGCGGTTGCCAAGGTGGTCAATATCATCCACTGTCCCCATGCCGTCGGCGATCTGGGTTAGCTCTTGCACGATGGCAACAAAGTCGGCCTTGCGCAGGGTGCGTTGGGTGTCGGGCACGCCTTCTAAGCCGAGCCGCGTGTTGATCTTCGCACGTCCAACAACCGAAAGGTCATAGCGGGATTTGTCCGTGAACATGTTCGTGAAGAATTTCTCGGCCAGGTCGAACGGCACTTCGTGCGCGGCCATCAGGTCGCCGCGCAACAGGCGGAACATCTTGGACAAGGCACGCTCACGGGCGGTCGCGTCGCGGAACATGTACTCGCCGCGGGGGCCACCGTGGCGGAATTGCTCGATGGTTCGAATCACGTGCCCCTTGCGCCCGACTTCTTCGACCACGAGCACTTCAATATCGCTGACATTGTGCTCGGCGAGGGTCTCGAGCACGGATTCGCTGAGGAACTGCCCTGCCTCGGCAATGACGATGCCGTTGGGAAGCAGCACATCTTCGGCGATGGCGTGGTTCAAGAACCATTCTTCGTCCTCGACCAGCACCTCGGTGACCCCAGCTTCGCGCCATTTTTTCAAGGTGCGTTTGGTGACGGTGAGGACCGTGCCGGCTGTGGTTGGCTCAGCAAGCACTGCGTTGGTTTTGGCATCGCGGATGACGTTGGCAATCTCCATACGTCCGAAGATGTCGTCTCCGGTTTCCCCTGTGGCATCTAGGGCGAGCACGGGGTAATTGCCGCGGATGGTCACGGGGGCTTTGTTGTAGAACACTGCCAGCATCTCGGCGAAATCCATGCCGTAGACGGGTTTGGTGTTTGTGGGATCAAGGGCACGCGCCTCGTGCGCCGCACAGGGCTGGGTCGCCAAGAGGGTGGTGATCGGCAAGCGATCTTTTCGGTCGATGCGGACAAACAGGTGGCCTTTGGCATCGAATTCGAAGTCGACCCACGATCCGCGATAAGGAATAATGCGGGCGGAAAATGTCGGCGCCTCGCCAAGATTTTTCGCATCGACCCGATCGAAGAACACCCCCGGCGAGCGGTGCATCTGGCTCACGATCACGCGCTGGGTGCCATTAATAACGAAGGTGCCGTGCTCGGTCATCAGGGGGATATCCCCCATATAGACGTCTTGCTCTTTGGTGCTGAGGAAGCGGT
>JAHZLG010000081.1 GCA_022599995.1 Alphaproteobacteria bacterium
CGTAAAGGGGGGAGCTGCCATCCGTGGTCATCTGCGCGCGCTCTTCACCCGAGGGAGAGACGAGCATGTGGAATTAACGCATAATCCTCTTGGTGCTTTGGTCGTTGTCCTGTTTTTGGTTCTTCTCTTGGTTGCGGGGGGGTTAGGGTGGTTTGCCAATGACGGTGTGCTGTTCGAAGGGGCACTGGCAAAATATGTCTCACTAGAGACGAGCGACCTGTTATCAGAAATTCATCATCGACTGGCCGAGCTGATCATCCCCGTGGTTCTTGTTCACGTGGCTGCTGTGCTCTTTTACTATGTCGTGAAGCGCGACAACCTGCTGTGGCCGATGCTAACCGGGAAAAAATCGATTCAGGAGGGCAAGCAGGAGCTCGCGGCAGAATCGAAGAATCTGTGGTTTGTGTCCTCGGTCAAAGCCCTTGTGCTCTTTGCCATTGTTGCGGGGGCGATCTGGGGCACCTACTGGAGCCTTGCGTGAAGGTTCTTATCATTGAGGACGATCACGATACTCGCCGTTTCGTCGCAGGGGGGCTCAAAGCCGAGGGGCACACGGTCGATGAGGCAAGTGACGGGCGCGAAGGGCTCTACCTGGCCAGCGGAGAAGCCTACGACGCCATCATTGTCGATCGGATGTTGCCGATCATCGATGGAACCGCCATCCTGCAGACGTTACGCAAATCTGGAATTCAAACCCCCGTCCTTATGCTAAGTGCACTGGGAGAGGTCGACCATCGGATAGAGGGATTGCACAGTGGTGCCGATGACTACCTGGCGAAACCCTTTAGCTTCAAGGAGTTGAGTGCCCGAGTGAATGCCCTCCATCGCCGCACGGTGCATCACAACCGTCAGGAGACGCCGCATCCCGACAATGGTCACTCGACGGGCAACCAAGACACGGTCACCACCCTGGCCTGCGGGCCATTGGTGCTCAACCTGCTGCAACGAACAGCAACCCGCGACGGCCAGACCATCGCCTTGCTCCCCCAAGAGTTCAAACTTCTTCGCTACCTGATCGAAAACGCAGGCCACGTGGTCACCCGCACGATGATCTTGGAATCGGTCTGGGGATACCACTTTGACCCGCAAACGAATGTCATTGATTCGCAAATCAGCCGACTGCGCAAGCGGATCGATGCGGGATTCGATCGCCCGATACTTATCACAGTGCGCGGCGGAGGGTATATGTTATCGGCAGACCACTGATCGCTTCTTGCCGGCGCGCGTAGGTGTCTGTGGCATCCGTGGGTCACCACGGGGGGATAACCTGCGGCCACTTCTCGATAGCCTTCAAGGCAGGCTTTTCACGATGGTGTTCATCAGAATTTCGATGGTCTTGCATATGGTCTTGCATTCGGTGTGTCGGATAGCCGCGCGGATTTGGCGGTGGCCGGTGATGCGACTTGCCGATCATCGGGACTTTTGGAGTCAATTTCTGCTTGTGCTCCTGATGTTTGCCGCAGTGGCGTGGGTCTTGTTTCTGTCTCTACGCGCAGAGGCAATCGACAATCGCACCGTGCGTCTCGCGGCGCAGACAGCCGAGGTTGTTCGAGTCTATCGAAGCACTGGCGTTCAAGGACTGGTTCAGGGTCTCGGCCCGAGGCGGTTGGACGTTCCCTCACTGTCATCCTCGCTGCTTTTTTCGTCCGTGACCGGTGGTTCTTTTCGCTTGGTTGTTGCCACTCGGGCCGAGGGGGGGCATGGGGGCCATGATGCTGACGGGGACTCGGCCTTCTCCATCGGTGGGCTCAGCGACAGGCTGTTTTTTGAAGCTGAAGAGCGCGATCTTGACGACCTGATCTTCATCCCGATCGCCGAGACGAAGGGAAGCCTCTTGCCGCCCCATGAGGACAGTCGGCATGCCGAGGCGGAATATGAAGAGGCGGAGCATGAAGAGGTGGAATATGAATTTGTGACCGCGATTGCCGATCAATTCGGGCTTTTCGTGGCGCACGGCCCGGGCGGCGCAGAGGGGCAAGGCGCGATGATCACCTTTGGCTATCTTGGACGCATCATCCACCTGCCTCAGGGAGGTGTTTTGGCCGTGCTGGATACGCAATTGGTGCCGGTTTACCCGACCTTTACCCTCTTTTATGTCCTGATTGTCTTTTCCCTCGTGACCGCCTTTGCGAGCACGCGGCTTCTTCGGAATGACCTTGCCACCCTATCGCTCGGGTTGGCGACCTATATCAACCGCGAGGATGGCGCATCACGCCACGCCACAACACATGCGGGGGCAGGGGAGGGGGCAGGGGAGGGGGAGGGGGCTTCGCCCTCACGGGCGCTTCTGACCGCGCCGCGCCGTCTCTTCTTGCCGCAGGGGAGTGCTCGAGCAAAGCACCTGACCAAGCAAATCAATGGGGTGTTAGAGGAAATGGCAGCAGCCAGTGACCAGATGCGGCTGCAGTCGAACAGGATTGCCCACGACCTGCGGACACCACTGACGAATTTGTATCACTTGCTCGAAGAGCTGCGCGACGCCTGCGAGGGCACCCCCAACGAACCTCTTGTCGACCGCGCCATCGACAAAGTGCGCTCGATGCAGGGTGGTTTTGATGGTATTTTGCGCCTGACTCGGCTGGAGGGGCAGGCTGTGCTCCTTGTGCGTCAGCAGGTCGATTTGGTCGCCGTCATTCGCGAGCAAATCGAGTTCTTTTCGATGGCGGCAGAGAATGAAGGCATCGATATTGTGCTTTGCCCGCCGCAGCAACCGGTGATTTCATGCTCGATTGACTTGTCGCTCTATCAGATTGCCTTCTCGAACATTTTTGACAATGCCCTGCGGTATGCCAAGCAACAGGTGACCCTCACGATTGAATGCAGCTACCTCGATCCGCAGGGACGCCCCCACGCATGCGATGGGTTGCTGAGCGGGGTGTGTATCACTGTCTATGATGATGGCCCGGGCATCGCGGCGGCCGACTGGGAAAAGATATTTGCGCCGTTTTGGCGGGCTGATCCGTCGCGTTCTTCGACCCTAGGCAAACAACTCCAACAAGGAGACGCCCTGCACCTTGGGATAGGCCTTGCGATGGTGCAGTCGGTGATGGCCCTTCACCACGGACAGGTGACCGCCACTCGGCACCCCGAGACGGGGGAATTTGGCATCGCCATGTGGTTTCCCATTGCCTCGCTCGCAGTGTGAGGGCAACCGGTTCTTGTTGCCCCGCGGCCACATGCTACAGCATCAGGCGGCTAGCAAGGGCCAGGGTGAGCAATCCCCCCGTCCCCGCCTCGCGCAGGAAAAATTGGCCAGCAAGCTGCGGCGTCGCGGCATCGATTCGATGCAGGCGCACCCCCCAGCGTGCGGCAACGCACAGCAGAAGGCACGATGCGACGATCAAGCCGATCGTGCTCTCGTCGCGCAACCAGACCAAGCCCAGCCAGAACAACAGCAGGGTGGCCAAGCCCCACAGTGCCAGCACGCCCCGCATGCTTTGGGCGGGCAAATTGGTGACCAATATCGCGGTCGATTTCAGCCCTTGGAGTCGATCGTCGCGATGGTCTTGTATCGCATACACAGTGTCATAGAGCAGCGTCCAGCATATCCCCGCCCCATAAAGGCACAGCGCAACCCGCACCGATGCAGCATCGATCCACGTCCAGTCGGCTGCCATCGCGACAAGGGCGGAGATGCCCGCTTGACCGCTCGCCTCGGCACTGTCGGTGAGAAGCCAAGTTGCTCCTGTTAGTAGCCCCTCGAGCCCCTCTGCCCCCGACACAGAAGGGCTGCCAAGGCTGTACCCCACAAAGACCCCCCAGTTGAAACAAAGCCCCAAAATGAGTTGCGGGGCGAAAAAGAAACGCTTCGCAAAGGGATAAAGAGCCACAAAGGGCAGGACACTGCCCACGACCAGCCCGGTTTGAATCGGCAGTGACAACAGAACCATCATGGCCACACCAAATAATCCTGCGAGGAAGATGAGGGCAACCAGCACCGAGACTTGCCCACTGGCGATAGGCCGGTTCGCAGTGCGCGCGACGCCGCGGTCTATATGCCGGTCGCTGATGTCGTTCCAAACGCACCCCCCCGCTCGAGCGGCAAAAGCCCCGATGGCGAGCACGATGATGGCAGCCAATAACGATTCGATCCGGTCAGAGAGGGAAAGCAACGCCCCCCAGACACACGGCCAAAATAGCAAGACGACGCCGATCGGGCGAGGAAAGCGTCCCAGCAACCACAGCTGACGAAGAAGCCCCCACCCCCTTGATGCGTGCTGCGAAGGGGGCGTAAGGGGGGGCGGATTCGAGAAAGTGGAAGGAGAGGTCATGGGAAGAAGCCGAGGAAAATCCTGCGAATGAAGAGCAGTTGCCCCGAGCGATGAAGCAGTGGGCGAGAAAGAAGCAAGGGTGCCGATTGATCCTGCGTGGCAGGACGCATCCCTGTGTATAATCGTGTTGTCCACCTTGTTGCGTGCGGGGAGGCGTAGTCTTGTTTTTTCACAAAACCCTACTAAGATACGGCAACTAACGCGGGAAAAGGCTTCTCCAAAGTCGGGCATGGTATTGCCTCGACCTTGGATGGAAGGCCGCAACGAGGCCGCCCGGTTAATTCACTATACTCCCAAAGCATCGAACCACGCATTATGTTTAACAGATTCCTGGGCTATCTGTCGTCTGATATGGCGATCGAC
>JAHZLG010000082.1 GCA_022599995.1 Alphaproteobacteria bacterium
GCTCGCTCGGCGATATTATCGACTGGAAACCCGGCACCATCCTCCCACTATCGGTCGAGCCGAGCTCCAAAGTGATTGTCCGCGCGGGTGACGTCGATGTCTTTGAAGGCAAGATGGGCAAGCATGGCGAGAAAGTTGCTATCAAGATGCAAGACCGGATTTATGATCCGGAGAACTATCTCCGCAAACCGCTGGAATTTTTCTGATGCCCCCCACCGCGCTTATCCTTGACGTCCTGCTGCTGATTTTTCTCGTCTTGGTGCTGTTTTACGCGATCAAACTAAACCGGGCGTTGCGCCTGTTGCAATCGGATTCGCGCGGCCTCGAAGGGCGACTGCGTGAATTTGCCGATGCCACCGCCTCGGCGCAGCACGCCGTGTTACAATTGCGCAACATTGGCTCCGCCGAAAGCGAGCGGCTGAAAATTCTTGCCGACCGCGCAACCACCATTCGCGACGATTTGAAATACCTTATCGAACGCGCCGAACGCAGTGCCGATAGAGTCGAACTGTCGAGCAGCAGTGGTTTTTCGAAACCGAATGGCAGGGGTGCCCAACCGTTCCCTCCTGGCCGCCAAACCGAAACCACCGAGCCGCGCCATAATTTCGCCAGTGATGGGGCCTCGCCGCTCCCATCGTCGCGCCGCAACCAAGCAACGCCGGAGGACGGGTATTCTTCGACCCCTGCCGACGCCGAGGCGCGTTCTGCCCGCGCGATAGCCCGCGAGCAAATACTCAATGCCATGAAAAATGTGAGATAATCGGCTTATGCGACGCATTCGACTCCTGACTGTTCTGATTCCGCTGTTGTTCGCTAGCATGGCATTTCGTGGCTACGAGGTGACCAACTATGTTGAAGAATCGCAAGTGTCCTTGGCACAATTTCTTCCCAGCCCCAGTGACACCGATGCCGAGGGCGATGACCAAACTGCCCCAAATAACGATGGTCAGGGGACAGACGCCCCATCCGAAGCCGGCGACAGTGATGCAGCAGACTCCGAGCAGCAAGGTGATAGCCGCCCGCCGGTGACCTCCCCTTCCACCGTGAACAATGAAGGTCTGCCCGACGGCGACCTGCTCGCGCAAAACGACAACCAACCCACCAACCAAAGGGCCGCGTTTCGCGATGACGAAAAGGTCAATTCCGGGTTGGATTCCTTGAATGAATCGCTCCGCAAGCGCGAGCTTAATCTCGATCAGCGTGCCGAGGAGCTCTCCTATCGTGAACTCCTGCTCGAGCTAAACGAAGCGCGTATTCAAGCCAGTCAAAATGAACTTCAAGTGCTCGACTCGGCGAACGCCAAGAAACTCGAAGAGATTCAAGCAGGAAAGGACAAAAACCGCGAGCGACTCGTGAGTATTTTCACCAGCATGAAAGCCAAAGATGCCGCGGAAGTGTTTAACGGATTGGACACGCCGACGATAATCTATGTCTTGAACCGCATGGCAACGCGCAATGTTGGCCCTATCATTGCCGAAATGAACCCAGAAAAAGCACGCGAGGTCACCCAAGCCCTCCAGCGTCAAAGCAGTGATCTGTGAGCTGATTGGCTGACCCGCCAGCGCATCGTCTCCAGCGCATTGTGTGTGGTCGGCGCGAACGAATGA
Source organism: Alphaproteobacteria bacterium (assembly GCA_022599995.1). Classification (GTDB taxonomy): domain Bacteria; phylum Pseudomonadota; class Alphaproteobacteria; order CBDBCS01; family JAHZLG01; genus JAHZLG01. The sequence goes on from JAHZLG010000082.1 coordinate 1,608, forward strand.
TGCAGGGAGGCGAGACTGATGGCTCCATCTTCACGCATTGCTGAAGGATCGTCTCAGAGGGTGTTGTGCTTTGTGACTTTGCTTGTTGGCGGTGCTACGCACCTTGGTGCTCGCTGTGATGTTGCCGGTGTTACGCACCTTGATGTTGCCCTAGACGGCGAATATGGCTGTCCATCGCACCGCCTCCCCCAACGAGTTGTCGGCACACAATAAGTTTTGACCGGCGCCGGGTTTATATCAGAGGCAAAAAACCCTACATAGTCATCACCGTATGCCGTGCACTGGCCTCGTCCGCTTGCCGCTTAACGGCAACACACAAGTCCGCTTGTCCGCTTAACGGCAACACACAAGCCCACTTGTCAGCTTAACGGCAACACACAATCCCGCTTGTCCGCTTAACGGCAACACACAAGCCCGCTTAATGGCAACACACAAATCGTCACGCAATCAGTGACCCACAAGACCCGCCCTTTCCATTCCCCCAGATACCCCATAGCCGTGCGTACAATACTCCAAAGAACACCAAGGAAGAGAAAGCAAGGACGCCTCGCATGGCTCACACTGATCGCCCTGACAGCGTGTGGGAGCGACGACGACGCACCCGCAACGCAACCCGTCGCCAATGCGGGCTTTGATGCCCAAGCCTCAACGGTTGCCGTCAGTGCCAACGAAAGCAACATATCATTCACCTTTCTGTTTCACGAAGACCTCGATGGCGATAGCGTCAGTGGTATCGACTTCACCGTGCACGCCGAGGGGTATTTCGCCAGTATAGACACCTTCGATGTCTCCTTCTCGAATAACGCGCCGCGCCAAGTGGTCGTCTCGGCGCAGACCAGCAATAGCGTGCGCGCCCAGTATGTGGCGACCTTTGCGTCAAATGCTGATATTCGCAATGCCAATGGCGACCGGATCAGCCTGCCAACGGAACCGGTTCTTAGCCTCGATCTCGATCGCCGCACCGCTAGCCTTGTCGATGAAACCCCGAGCATCCGCATCGACCGACACGATCGGCAAATCTTCCAAACCTTTGCCGTCGATCAGGCACTCGATGAGGCGACTCTGGAAGCGATCGACCTCAGTGCCGTGTTCGAGGTGCGCCGTGACGACAGTGACGAGGACGATGATGACGACACCGACAACGATCCCATAACCCCGACCGACGACCAGCCCTCGGCCGCGCTTACGTGGCTTATCGATGACGAGGCCGATCGCACCTACCTGACCATTACCATCAGCGATGTCCAGCACGATACCGACTATGTCCTCGAATGGACGGACACGACGCCGTTCGCCGACACCGAAGGACACGACGTTGCCTTCAACAGCACGCCGATCACGATCAATATCGAGCAAAGCAACCAAACGACTCCCTTCTTTCTGTATGGTGAGTCCCTGTCCGGTGTCATCCCGAACACCGATGATGCCGAGAGCAATGCGGTCGTCTGGTTTCAATTCCACTTCGACCAACCCCTCAGCGACGCGCGGCTAAGCGGCAGGGACGTCCTTATCACTGAGATAGTCTCGGAGACCATCACCACAACCCTGAACGAAGCAACCCCCGACGAGTCAACCGAACTGGAAGTGGTGTATACGACCCGCTACGTGGCGGACGACCAAATCGTGGTGCAACTGCTCGGGGAAGATACCGATGATGCGAGCGATGATGATGCCTCGGTGCTCGAGGTGCGCTACACCATGTTGGAACAGACCACGAATGCCCAATATATCGCGTCATTCCACGATTCCGAAAGCTTCACCATCACCACCTCGATCGCCCCGGACAAAAGCGAAACGACCGAGAGATTTGGCATCTCCACCTCCTTGGTTGCCGGCGATGGTGCCGATTTCAATCCGCTCGATGCCAATTCATTGGCGTCGCTCACCCTTGAATGGGACAACGTTGCCGCCACGGTCGACGCCGATAATTCGGGGTTCTCGGTAAACCTTATCACCGATCAGATTACCTTTACCTTTGCCTTCGATGACTTCCTCGATGTGACTCTGGGCAACGGCACAGAGGCCGACCCCGGCACTGTAGACGACACCTATGTTGCGATTGCCGCCGGTGGCAGCGCCGTCACCCCGGTGTTGGTCATGCTCGCCCCGAACATGACCAGCATCATCGACCAGGACGAAATCGCCAACGCGCCGCCGCGGAGACAAGGTGCTATCATTGCCGTTGTCGATACCGCCGCCCTTGCCGATAATGTTGCGATCACCGCGAATTTGGTGGCAGGGAAGCAGCTCACCGATGCGAGTGGGCACGAAATCACCCTCGAGGCACTGGACTCCCCCCTGCAGGTGACGCGCGAGGTGACGACTCCGACCCTGACAGACGCCTCGATCAGCACCGCCGCGGATGGAACCGAGGCCCCCGTGGTGATCCTCACCTTCAGCGAGGCCATGGCCCCCATCGACGAGTCTGCCTTCGAATTCATCCGGGTCACCAACAGAACCGACACCCTCACCTTCACCATGACCGTCACGGCATCCGACGAGGATGCCACCGAAACCGAAACCGAGGAAGAAGTCGTCACCGTCAATTACAGCGAGCGCGAGTATACGGACATCACCATCGAGATAAATGCCTCGGCAAACAACGAAACCTACTCGATAACGATAGAATCGCCCGATCGCGATCACGATGACCACTTCCTTCTCGCCTTCGCCAACAATGTCGCTGTGACCGATTTGGCGGGGAACCGCCTCGATACCAGTGAGGACGTCCGAACCATTGTGGCGAGCGACCAAACCGCAATAGACGCCACGACAACCACCCTCTTTGCGGATACCGACGACGAACGCGAGGTCGTGGAGCAAGCCGTGCCCTTTGGCCTGACTATCTCCCTCGACAACACCGACGCGCAGATCGCCGGCAATGCCGGCACCACCGACCCCCACGTCATTCGCAACACCGACCTGGAACCCGCCCTAGATCGCGACACCGATAATGATCTGCTGATCGTCACCATCAGTTTCGATGATGCCGTGCAAAGCAATTCTCTGCTGGCTGAGAATTTCTTCGTGAAGAGTTCAACGCAATCCGAACTCACCCCGATCGAGAATGCGGATTTCGCCTTCAGCGACCTGGCCGAGCAACCCGGGGTGACCGATCAAATGACCATTACCATCGCTGCCGCCGACGGGGAAACGGTGTTTTACTCGATCGGGGTGTTTGCGACGGGGTCGTACATTGATGCGGCAGGGCACACGGTCACCTTCGATGATGATCTTGTCTTCTTCTCCAGCCTTTATGACGAGCAACCGGCAGCCTACGACGCCGAGCAGAATGCGGAATCGGTCTCGACAGCA
>JAHZLG010000083.1 GCA_022599995.1 Alphaproteobacteria bacterium
AGTTGCCCCATCATGAGTTGGAAGTACTATAACCCCGATCCCAAACTGACCGTTGGTCGGTTGTACAATATCCTGCGTGCGCCGATCGTCACCGAAAAAAGTCACCTTGGCGGGCAATTCTCCCAAGTGACTTTTCTGGTCGCCCCCGATGCAACCAAGCACGAAGTCGCCCAAGCGGTGCAAAAGCTGTACAATGTGACGGTCACCTCGGTGAACACCATCACTGCCAAGGGCAAAAACAAGAGCTTTCGCCAGCGCGCCGGCAAACGAAGCGATCGGAAAAAAGCCATCGTGACGCTGAAGGCAGGCCAGCAAATTGATCTCGAAGCGGAAATTGGATAACGACGATGGCACTTATTTCACACAAACCGACAACTCCTAGCCGGCGGAATATGGTCACCATTGACCGCAGTGGCCTGCACAAGGGCAAACCTGTCAAGTCGCTCGTCGAGGGGATTCACAAAACCGGGGGAAGAAACAACAGAGGGCGCATCACCACGCGGCATATCGGCGGCGGACACAAGCGGAGATATCGTCTCGTTGACTTCGGTCGCAAACAATACGACATGCCTGCTACCGTCGAGCGACTGGAATACGACCCGAATCGAACCGCCTTCATCGCCCTGTTGAAATACGCCGATGAGTCGCTTTCCTACATTCTCGCCCCGCGCGAGTTGAAGGCGGGTGATGAAATCCTCAGCTCACGCAGCAAGGTTGATGTCCGCGCTGGCAATTGTTGCCCCCTTGACCACATGCCGCTCGGCTCTGTGGTGCACAATGTCGAGATGAAACCCGGCAAGGGCGGCCAAATGGCGCGTTCGGCAGGGTGCTCAGCCGAGCTTGTGGGACGCGATCGCCAATATGCCCAGCTTCGACTTGGCAGTGGCGAAATGCGGGTTGTCCTTGGCAGTTGCCTCGCCACCTTCGGGGCCGTAAGCAACCAAGACAACAAGAACCAAAAAATCGGGAAAGCCGGTCGCAAACGCCTGATGGGGGTCCGCCCCACCGTGCGCGGCGTGGTGATGAATCCGGTCGATCACCCCCACGGTGGTGGTGAAGGACGCACAAGCGGAGGGCGCCATCCCTCAACTCCATGGGGTGTGCCAACCAAAGGCAAACGAACCCGCAAGAACAAGGCTACCGATAAATTTATTATCGCCCGCCGCTACCAACGCAAAAAACGAGGCTAACCTAGATGACGCGCTCAGTATGGAAAGGACCCTTTGTCGATCGCTACCTGCTTGCGAAAGCAGAGAAGGTACGGGAGTCAGGCCGCAAAGACGTGATCAAAACATGGTCACGCCGCTCTACCATTCTCCCTCAATTCGTTGGGTTAACTTTCGCCGTTCACAATGGCAAGAAATTCATCCCCGTCGTAGTGAACGAGGATCAAATCGGGCATAAATTCGGGGAATTTTCACCGACCCGTACTTTTTATGGCCACGCGGCAGACAAGAAGGCCAAGAAACGCTAGCCCTTCTTGGGGGCTTCCTTTTGCCACCGTGCTCCCTTGCCTTGCGACGAGGCGTTATGAAACCAATCGTCTTGGCTTGTCTGCTCTAGGGCAACGCTCACTGCACCAGCATCGGGCATTGCACCCTTGGGGGGATTGGGAGAAAACCTTATTGCGGGCAAACAAAATAACGAAGGCGGGGGAATCGGATTGACTCCATCGTCTGCTCTTTGTTCCTTCTCCCACTTTCTTACAGTGGGCTGAAGGAGTGCGGGGCTTGCCCTTCACAGCCAACCCTCAGCCCCTGAGGCTCACCCCCGGCGCGTGAATGCCGCCTCAACCTTTCTCGAATCAACCCATCGCGAATCTCAACTATGACACAAGAAACTGTTCGTGCGATCTCCCGAACTCTGCGGGTATCCCCTCATAAATTAGGTCTCGTCGTCGATCAAATCCGCGGCAAAGACCTTGCTACCGCACGCGATACGCTCACCTACAGCCCGCGGCGAATCAGTGGCGATGTGTTGAAGTGCCTCGATTCCGCTATCGCCAATGCCGAGCACAATAACGGCATGGACATTGATACGCTTTATGTGCATCAAATATGGGTCGGGAAATCTATCCAGATGAAACGCTTCCGTCCACGTGCACGCGGACGCGCCAGTCGTATCACGAAACCCTTTGCACGTCTCACGGTCGTGCTCGCCAAACAGGCATAACCACTTTCTCAACCCTCTAGGATCACTTCATGGGACAAAAAGTTAACCCCATCGGGTTGCGGCTTGGCATCAACCGCACGTGGGACTCACGATGGTACGCGACCGCGGAATTCGGTGACACGCTCCAGTCAGACCTTGCCTTACGCAAATTTCTCGCAACCGAGCTGAAAGACGCCTCCGTTTCGCGCATCCTCATTGAACGATCTGCCAAACTGGCTTTGGTGAAAATCATCTCGGCACGGCCTGGGCTCGTCATTGGGAAAAAAGGCGCGGGTCTGGATCAGCTGAACCGCAAAGCCTCAAAATTGCTAGCCGACGACATGCAGGTGCAATCAATGTGGTGGAAAACCGCCGCCCTGAATTGGATGCCGCTCTTGTCGCCCGCAATGTTGCCCAGCAACTTGAAAAGCGCATCTCTTATCGCCGCGCCATGAAGCGGGCGGTGCAAACCAGCATGCGCATGGGTGCCGAAGGCATTCGCATCAATTGCGCCGGACGTCTCGGCGGTGCCGAAATTGCCCGCACCGAATGGTATCGAGAAGGGCGCGTGCCCCTGCATACCCTCCGTGCCGACATTGACTATGCCCTCGCCGAAGCCCACACCACCTACGGGGTCTGCGGAGTCAAAGTCTGGATTTACCGAGGAGAAATCCTCGAACGCGACACCAGCATTCACGAAAAACGCTTCACCGATATTCGGTGATTGCCTCTCATTTCTCTCTCTTCTCTTTTGGCGTGTCATCATGCTCTCTCCGAAACGTACGAAACACCGCAAGCAGCATAAGGGTCGAATCCACGGCATGGCCAAGGGTGGGACTGATCTGAATTTTGCCCCCTACGGCTTGAAAGCACTGTCGCCCGGGCGGCTCACCGCTCGGCAAATTGAAGCTGCTCGCCGCGCCATCGTCCGCCACGTGCGCCGGCAAGGAAAAATCTGGATTCGCGTCTTCCCCGATGTGCCTGTGTCATCCAAACCGACCGAGGTACGGATGGGGAAAGGGAAGGGGAGCCCCGACTTCTGGGCTGCACGCGTGCACCCCGGACGTATCATGTTCGAAATGAGTGGCGTGTCTGAAGACGTCGCACGCGAAGCCATGATTCTCGCGGCCGCAAAATTGCCGCTCGATGCCCGCTTCGTAAAACGCTTGGGCGCCTAGTCTCTCATCTTCCACAGCAGCCCCTCGCGGCACGCAATCGCTTGTGCCTGCCTTGGCCAGCGGCTTCATGTTCCCTTCTCCCCTTGACCGGCCCTGCGACTTGTTCTATGGTGCACGTCTTTTCCGCCCCGCCTCACCACTATATTACGGCGACCCCGTAGGTGACGCTAATCCGAGGGCGTTGACGTACCCGCAATCTGCATCGTGGCGGTTACCACGCGACTTTTGTCATTCGTAGCAGCCCACACCCGTCAATCAGTCTCTGCCATCTGGGGCCGAACGAGGGGCGCACCGCACCGAGCAAGCACGACCATCGTGTCGTTGTCTTTGCCTGCGTTCTAGCGTCTGCCTCCTTCCCCATTCCCCTTCCGATTCCCGCTTTTTGTTTGCCTTCATGACTTTCAATCATCTCACCGATCTTGCCGACGTCAACGCCGAGTTACGCAACAAACGGCGCGACCACATGCGTGCCCGGTTTCGCAAAGCTGCGGGGCAACTAGACAACCCTATGGAGTTGCGGAAACTCCGCAAGGACATTGCTCGCCTCGCCACCCGTGCGACAACCCTGCGAAATCAACAAGAGGTAAGCCCGAATGCCTAAACGGATTTTGCAAGGAACAGTTGTTTCCACCGCGATGGATAAGTCCATTACCGTGCTCGTGCGGCGCAAGGTGCTCCACCCGCTGTACAAGAAGTTTGTGACGCAAACGAAAAAATTCATTGCGCACGATGAAGACAATACCGCCAAGCTCGGAGAAAATGTCCTCATTCGTGAGTGCCGGCCGATCTCTAAACGGAAGTCGTGGCAACTCATCGCCGAAGGCGAACGCAACAAAAGCACCAACACAACAGGAGACAGCGCATGATTCAAATGCAGTCAAATCTTAGTGTTGCCGACAATTCGGGTGCCCGCCGCGTGCAGTGCATCAAGGTGCTTGGCGGCTCTAAGCGTCGCACCGCGAGTGTCGGTGATGTGATCATCGTCTCGGTGAAAGAGGCCATCCCGCGCTCGCGGGTGAAAAAGGGCGACGTGATGTCGGCGGTTATCGTCCGCACAGCACACCCCGTGAAACGCGCCGACGGATCGGTCATCCGCTTCGACGACAATGCCGCCGTGCTGATCAACAAGCAAGGCGAGCCCATCGGCACGCGCATCTTTGGCCCCGTTGTGCGCGAATTGCGCGCACGGAATTTCATGAAAATAGTCTCCCTAGCCCCCGAGGTGCTCTGAGCCATGGAACGTATCCGAACGGGCGACCGTGTTGTCGTCACGACAGGCCCCGAGAAGGGCAACCAAGGCGATGTGCTTGCGGTGAACAAGCAAAAGAACACCGCACTGGTCAGTGGCGTCCGCCGCGTGAAAAAACACACCAAGCCTAGCCAAGACAATCCGGGG
>JAHZLG010000084.1 GCA_022599995.1 Alphaproteobacteria bacterium
GGCGACTTTATTCAAGCTGGCATCGTCTACGCCCAGCTTGCCGGTAACAAGACCATCCCTGAGAACTATCGCGACTTAGCGGCTCTGTATAACACAATGATGCTTCAGGATGATGTTGCCTTCTTGCAACGCATTACCACGTGGACGGCTCCTTCGTCTCCTTACTCCGCCATTGCCCAGTTTGCCCTTGCCGACCGCCTAGCCCTGTCCGATCCGGTGCGTGCCATAACGGCACTGGATGCCATCTTGGACAATGCCGAGGCGAGCTCCTCTCTGAAACAACAGGCGGCGGCATTGAAGGACGTGTTGATTCGATAAGCCGTGCCGACGACAAAAGGTCGGGATCGGGTCACTTTCCAACAGAGGGATTCGCCGATGACTTGGCACAACTCTTCTCACGCAAAGCCGATGCAAAAATTTCACCTCAGTTGCTGTTCCTTCCTTCGTGCCATCCTGTTGCGCGGGATAGCGGTCAATGGCAGGCAAGCGCAGAACAAAGCAACAATGGCTTCCGTAGGGGGCAAATCTGCGCAAGCCATCGGGCTTGTTTTGGCACTTGGATTGGCTGGCTGTTCCGGGGAGGACATCCTCCCCGGTGAACGCCAATCATTGGAAGGGTTTACGAAAGAATCGCCGATTGCAGTAAGCCGCGAGTCTGATTTTGAAGCAGTGCTAGATGCACCGGTTTCTTTGGCGTCTTGGCAGGGGAATTCGGGATTTCGTGGCGGGATCGATTCCCCGTTGCAGGGGGAGGTGATTTGGACAAAACGTCTGTCACAGCGCGCCCCGGGGAGCTATGCGTCGACCCTCGTTACAACTCCGGCGATCGTGTTCGCGATGGACGATTCCGACCGGCTAAGGGCGATCGACCGAGTGAGCGGCAAGAGTCTGGGGCAATGGCGTCTTTCCCGTCAGTCCGATAGTTTTGGCAATTTTCTGCTGTTACCCGATCACGAGACCCTGGTTGTTGCTCGCGGCAATGGTCAGGTCATTCTCTACGATTGGCAACTAACCGAGGCCGCCGGCAAGCGTGCCATAACCCTAACCCCGCGTTGGCAAGTCGACACCAAGGTGCCGATTCACAATGAGCCCGTTGTTTCGCACCTGCCCGAAGTACCTCAGGAGGCAACGACAGAGTCCTTCGCAAGCAGTGATCGGCGCACGCTGTATATATTGACCGTGCATAACGTCCTTCTTGCCTTCGATCTCGACACGGGTGAGGAGCAGTGGCGCACGGTGACCGTGCCGACCGCCATTCGCCACTTGTCCTCTGCAGGGCTAGCGAGCGAACCCCTTGCCTCCGGCGCGGCTACACCCCGCCTATTCGCCGGCTACAGCAACGGTGAGCTTGTCGCAATCGACCCCCTCGGTGGCCGCAAGGAGTGGGTGTTTTATCCCTCGCAACAAGGACGCACCGATCTGCTCTCCCGTCTGATCGACGTTGTCGCCGGACCAATATGGCAACAAGGAAGTCTGTATTTTGCCACCGCCGATGGGCGCGTGCGTTCCGTCTCTGCTGATTCGGGGTTTTTGCGCTGGCAACTGAATGCCAGCACCATCGAGCCTCTCCTTGCGAGCGGCAACCTGGTGACCTTCGTGACCCCCGAAGGCCGGCTTACCGGAGTGGACGATCAAACCGGTGAGGTTGTTTGGCAAACGATTCCGCGTCTGTTGCGCAAACGGCATGTGGGGCTGAATCCACGCGACGAAGCCCTCGCTGCCCTCTTTGAGGAGCACGCCGCAGAAAACACAATCACGTTGGAAAAAACGGGTGGCGTATCGCGTCCGATTCAGGCGGGTAAGGACATCGTCGTGATTGATGCCAAAGGACATTTGATGACCTTTGATGCGGACAACGGCACACTGTTGGCCCGCACCCGCATTGCGCGCACTGCCGTGAAGCTGGTCATTCCAACGCAATCGGGGGTGCTCGTGCAGGAAAAAAACGGACGCCTCATCGCCATTCGCTAGCAGTTAGGATGGTTGCCCCATCGGGAGGTTACCCCTTCGAGAAGGTTGCCCCATCGTGAGGTTACCCCATCGTGAGGTTACCCCATCGTGAGGTTACCCCTTCGGAAGGTTGTCCTATCGGAAGGTTACCCCTTCGGGAGGTTACCCCTTCCTCTCCAAATCCGCATGAGCCGCTTCCCTTTCCGTTGCGAAGCTTCCCTGTCACCAGCTGCTAGCTAGTTGCTGGTCAGTCGTCCTCCTGTCGTGCCTTGAGCCACCACTATGCCTTCGAAGAATTTTCGCCCCCTGTCGCCACCTGCAGCGATGCTATCACCCTCGTCGCGTGGTGCGTCTCTTCCACTCGCAACTCGTGGCATCGAAGTGGTCATGGTCGGCCAAACCAATGTTGGCAAATCGACCTTGATGAATCGACTCTCGGGGCGACGCTTGGCACTGACCCACGCGACTCCGGGGGTGACGCGCGACTGGAAGTCGGTTGAGGTCGTTATTGCGGGGCGCACCTTTCAGCTGACCGATACCCCGGGGCTGCTCGAACAACCGCGCAGCCTTCCTCCCGTGCGTGGGGCTTCGCCAGCTGTATCTCCGAACAAAGTCGCCCAGCGTAAGTCAAAGCATGCGCAACAGGTGGTGACCGATGCTGCCGATGCCAGCACCGTCGACAGGAGTGCCCGACTCGTGATGGAGCGTGTCCAGAAAGCATCGCTCGTTTTGCTCGTCGGTGACGCTGCTTCGGGGGTTACCGCTGGGGACTACGAAATCATCGAGTGGTTGCGGGGAATTGTTGGCAATACCATGGTCGTTGTTGTCAACAAGGCGGAAGGGAAGCGGCAACACGAAGCATTGGCGGAATTCTCGATGCTTGGGGCGGCTGATCTGGTTGTCGTTTCGGCATTGCACGGCGATGGCGTTGATGCTTTGGTCGACATCATTCTGGAAAGGTGCGATGCGGCCAATGCCTTGCCGCTCGAAACGGGGAACGATGGCGAAGCCGACTCGTCTGAGACGGCTCCCATCGAATCGAGGGCACTGTCGATCGATGGTGATGGTGATTTTAGGGGTGACAACGATCCTGACGATCAGGCAGATCATGAAACCGCTCTCAGTGGTGACAATGATCCTGTCGGTGCGGCAGATCATGAAGCCGCTCTCAGTGGTGACAATGATCCTGACGATGCGGCAGATCATGAAGCCGATCTCAGTGGGGACAGCGATCCTGACGGTGCGGCAGACCGTGAAACCGATCTCAGTGGTGACAGCGATCCTGATAGGGACAGATTGGCGACAACAGGGACGGACACCGCCCTTGATCGAGTAGGGCAGGGCGAGGGCATCTCCCCTCAGGTCACCCCCGCCAAGCAAGGCGAAAAACAGCCGACCGACGAAGAAGCAACCGAAAACGAATGGAGTCGAACACCGCCCTCCCTCTGCGTTATCGGACGACCCAATGCCGGGAAATCCACGCTGATCAACCAAATGATTGGCGATGAACGAATGCTCACCGGCCCCGAGGCTGGGCTAACCCACGATTCCATGCAGATTCCCTTTGCGTGGAATGGCAATCCCTATACTCTTGTTGATACTGCTGGGCTTCGTCGGCAGGCTCGGATCGAGACCGAAACCGAGAAGCTCTATGTGAGTGATTCCCTGCACTCGGTTCGCTATGCCCATGTGGTGTTGTTGTTGATCGATGCGACCTCGCAGGCTGCCCGGCAAGACCTGCGTCTGGCGCGTAGGGTGCTTGACGAGGGGCGTGCTTTGGTCATTGCCCTGAACAAGGGGGACATTGCCCAACCGGCTGCTCTCCGTGCGTTACAAGAGGAGGTCGGGGCATTTCCTTTCGTTCCCTGCCTCGTTATTTCGGCGATCGAGGGGCGGGGGCTTCGCCACCTCATGGACACCATGGTGGATGCCTATGCCAACTGGCAACGCCGGATAAGCACGGCGAGGCTGAACGAAGCCCTCGCCGAGTGGCTGATTCTGCACCCGCCGCCCATGGCACAGGGACGCCGCAACCGTATGCGTTACATCACCCAGGTGGCGACGCGTCCGCCGCGTTTTGCGATCTGGACCTCTCGTCCTGAAGCGGTGCCCGAATCGTATCGTCGCTATCTGGAGAACAATATCCGCGGGATGGCGGAATACAAAGGAACTCCTGTGCGCATTGCCTTTAGACGCGGCAAGAATCCCTATGTTGCCAAGGGCAGCTAGGCTTCGATGGCGAAAAATCCGATTAGGCTGTTGGGCAATCAGGTATCCTACTCAGCCACCGGTTGGTGCAGGTTTTGCCCTTCACCCCTGAGGGGAACACACCATCTCATGCGGCGTGAACCCTCGCATGGCATGGCTCACCGATATTTTTCATTGACATCATTTTCCTGACACCATATTGTGCACACGTTGCTGATGCATCCCTTGTGCACATCGCAACCCGGAGTTTGTTTTTTGCGCGTACAACTGTACCAAAAGACGCACTTCGAGCACCAATAGGCATCGACTGAAACAAGTCATCGTGCCTCAATAAAAGGGATGCTTTCCCGTACGTCCACGCCAAAAATGTGCCCGGACGTGATGCGGGGGTGTAGCTCAGTTGGTTAGAGCGCTGGCCTGTCACGCCAGAGGCCGCGAGTTCAA
>JAHZLG010000085.1 GCA_022599995.1 Alphaproteobacteria bacterium
GGTTCGGGGGTGGGGAGGGTTCGGGGGTGGGGAGGGTTCGGGGGTGGGGAGGGGTGGGGAAACACGTCTCAGAGAACGCCTAGAGGGTGTTCGGGCGGTCTTGATACCGAATGGATAGCCGCTCGGGGTCGCGTAAGTCGATCTCGGAATTGACCAGCAAGGTGAAGTCATATTTTTCGTCAATGCGCCGGAAATCCGCCAAGGTGGCCTCGATCCCCGAGGCGGGGAGCTGGATGATCGTGCCCGTCGTTAATTTCAACGACCACCGTCTGCCGTGGAGGTAGGTCGCCCCATCCAATTGATTGACAATACGGGGGTACTCGGCGATCAGGCTGTGCAATCCCAGAATCGAAGCGTGACTTGGCGTGCCAAACACTTGGGGGAGTTGGTCGTAGTCGGACTCACGCGGCAGCCCCAGCCGACGACCGCCCCAGGTCGCAAGGAAGTCGCCCTGCGTATGACGGATAATCAAGTCGGGACGATGCTCAACAAACTGAATGGTTATCGTGTCGGGAAATTGCCGCTCCACTGTTACCTTGTCTATCCATGGCAACCGAGTAAGGGCTTGCTCCATGGCAGGCACGCTGTAGGCGAAAATTGGCCGTCCTTTCTCCAGATCGAGCGTGCCAATAATCTCGGCAGACGATGTGCGGTCGATGCTGCCATAGGGCACGTTCACATGGCGAAGATAAAACCCGGTGTGCGTGGCAAGCCACTGCGTGCTGGAACTATGCGGGAACGCGAATACGCTCGCTACCAGCAACCCAACCAAGGCAACCATCGCGGTCAATCCCATCTGCACCCCGCGAAAACGCAACGGATGCATCAGGGCAAAAAGGTGGTGATACCAGTGGCGACGATGCGCTGCCTTCGCGCGCGCCGCACGCCGCACGCGCGGGTCTGAGCTGAAATCCCATGTCGAAAGGGGCGGAAGGGGCGAATGCCCATCATATTGAACACCCGGGCCATCTTGAACGCTATGTGCGCTCTGCCGTGGGTCGTCTCGCGACGGGGCACTCAGCGGCGAGTACTGTGGGGCTGCAGCATCCGTATCATCAAAGAAACTGCTGAACACATTGTTGTAGGTGGGATGCGACGGAGCTGCCGAGGGTGCCTTGCTGCGTCGGAACAATTGCGCAACCGAAGCACGCAAGGTGGTGACTCGTCGCGCACTGTTCTGATCGCGCCGCTCCTTGCGGGGCGTCGCGTCGTGGGGTTTTGTGAGTACCGCCCGCAGACTAGCCCACAGGGGGAATTTTCTTTTCGGCAATTGCGCGGCGCGCCGCGACGAAGCATGGCGTCGGCCGCCACCTGCCGTCAGGCCTTGGTCAAGTGTGTCATGATCTGCTGTGCGGGCGGCGACTGTGTCAAAGGCAATTTCAGCCTCCCAATCTTGCCCGTATTGATCATCGTAACCGTTGGCAGCTTGATCACCGTAACCGTTGGCAACTTGATCACCGTAACCGTTGACACCTTGATCACCATAACCGTTGGCAAATCGATCACCGTAACCGTTGACACCTTGATCACCATAACCGTTGGCAAATCGATCACCGTAACCGTTGGCAACTTGATCACCGTAACCGTTGGCAACTTGATCACCGTGACCGTTGGCAACTTGATCACCGTAACCGTTGGCCGCTTGATCACCATAACCGTTGGCCGCTTGATCACCGTAACCGGTGACACCTTGATCACCATAACCGTTGGCAAATCGATCCTTGCCGTCGTCGACAATGTGATCCTTGCCGTCGTCGGCAAGCGGCATAATTCTATGGGTTGCGGGAATCCCTTCATGCCGAGCCATCCCTGTTGCCCCGCTTGCAAGGGATTCGCCGTTCTCGGGCATGGCGCGGGTCACCCCAAACGACGCAGAAGATGCGGAGGACGCAGAAGACGCGGGCGATGCAGTGACCGACGGCAGGGTGGCATGGCGATCGGACACCCGAGCAGGATTCTGATTGGCAAGGGTGTCTGCATACTCGCCAGACACTTTTCCTTCCTGAATAAGGCGTTGGCGAAGGGCATCGCGCTCCGCCGTGACCAACGAGAGGGCAGCATCAAGGGACAGCACCTCCTCGCCTTCGTGAGACGTCGGCAACTGTCCCACAACAGGTGCCGGAGACAATGCTGGGGGCAGCTCAGCAGTCGCCTGAGGGGCGTTTGCAACACGTGCTTGCTTGCTTGGCACAGTGGTTACAAAATCTTCGGGGTTGCGTGCGCTTGCATGTGCCGCAGCGATCGATTCCATGTCTCCTATGCGGTTGGCGGCTGGCACCTCCGTGATGGTGGTGTCCTCGCGGGCAAGGGCGCGGTCGTGACCCGCAAAACGATCAACCGTCGCTTCTGAAGCAAACGGCGCGGCCTCGGCTAACTCGGCCGACGAAAAAGGGTTGCGTTGCCCGCGCTCGCGCACCTTGCGGGGATTCATCAAGTCGGCAAACAACCGCTGGGCGGCGTGCAAATCGGCCGCGACAGGCTGGAATGCCTTGCTAACATAGGGAGCCGCGGCGTTATCTGCGGTCACCTCGGCATCGGTTGCTGTTTCCTCGTTGCGCGCGGCCAGGGGCGAGACCACCAGCGAGTCACGGCGCGACTCGACATCGGCAGCTTGGGTCGGCCTATCGACGAATTCCTGCGCCATCGCGAGGGAGCCGGAAGATAGGGGTTGCGCGCGCAACCCTGCGGTAATCGGAGAAGATTGCGCTTGCCACTGCGGCTCCGATGGCAAACCTGAACCTGAACCTGAACTCAAACCCGAACCCGGCGACGACGCCTCGGCCGCAACTGCGCCCGGAAGCGCATTCGGTAACGCAATAGGGCGCGCATGACGTTTCGCCTCCTCGAGCTTCCTGCGCAATTGCTCAAGGGTGGGGGCATCGCCTGCCACGGGGAGATGCGCACTGGCAGACTCGATGGTCGTGTGTTCTTTGGTTGCCTGTATTTCGGCCTTGTGCAGCTGCGCCGAGAACGCCGCCAATGGCAGGTGATCTTCCCGCGGCACCACTCCATCGCGTGGAAACGTCTCAACACCTCCCGCATCGGGAGAAGGAGCAAAGTGATCGGAATCAAACAGTGCCGCAAGCGATGCAACCGACCTCGCAATACCGTCTTCCCCCTCTGTCCCCTCGGTCCATGAAGGCTCTGCGGTGCTTAAGTCGGCACTCAAATCATCGAACCACGCCTCTTCATCGCGCGGTGCGTTGCTTAATTTATCCACGTTGGACGCTCCAATATTAGCTGCACCAATTCTTGATACAGTATACCTAATGACCGTGCCTGTTCTGGCACGAGTGAAATTTCTGTCAACCCCGGCTGGGCGTTGATCTCGAGCATGGCAATGCGCGAGGGCTCGACGCTATCATCGAAACGAAAGTCAGAACGCGACACGCCCCGACACCCCATCAATCGGTGTGCATCTAAGGCATAGCGTTGCAAATTGTGTGCCACGGATTCCGGAATGTCTGCGGGGATCGTGTGGGTTGAGGCTCCCTCGGTGTATTTTTGCACATAATCATAGAGCGTTCCCTGCGTGTGTATTTCGGTAACACCGAGCGGATGCGCGACGCCGTGGGCATCCTCCAGCACGCCCACGGTCAGCTCGCGCCCGGGGATGTACTCTTCGACCATCCAGTGGCATGGCGGCAGCCCGTGCTTCTGCTCGAGGGCACGCAAATCAGGCGGCGGCGAGCCCGCTGGCACAATCTCGACCCCGAGGGTTGATCCTTCCGCAGTCGGTTTCAGCACATAATTCCGCGCAGTGTCCCGCGCAGGGAAAGACGGCGACACAATCGACGATAACATTGCCTGTGGAGCAGTGTCACCTGTTGGCGATCCTATCCCCTGCCCCATGGCAACAAAGCCATCGCCCTCGGGGTTGCGCTCGACCAGCACCGACGGGGCAAACGGAATACCGTGGGGTTCAAGCAGCGCCTTGGTGACCATTTTGTCCATGCACATGGCGGTCGCACAGAGACTCGAATGGGTATGGCGACGCCGTAGATACTGTAACACGCCTTGAATACAGCCGTCTTCGCCCCCCTTGCCATGGAGCGCATTGAACAGCACATCCGGATCAAAGCGGTCAATCTGCTGCAAGAGGGTGGACAGATCGTCTTTCACATCAATCAAGATTGCGGTGTGCCCCAAATGCTGAAGGGCGTGAAGGACGGGCATCCCACTGCTCAACGAGACGTCGCGCTCGCCCGACCAGCCCCCCGCCAAAACCGCCACGCGCTGCTTGGCAAAATTGCTTGTGATGGCAAACGGATGAGAGAAAGAAGACGCATGCATCGCCTAGCCTATAACCATGAAAGAGAAATAACCCCCGCGCCGAAAGCCTGCGACAGGCGTGGAGTCAGGGCGTTGTGGTGACAAATTGGGCTTGTCCATGCGTCGGAGGAAATTCGCCAAGCCGCTTGATCTCCCACTCCAGCCAAATCCCGCTGTGGGCGTGCACTTGCGTGCGGACGTGCTCCCCCAGTGCCTCGATGTCGGCGGCGGCGGCATTGCCGCGGTTGATGAGAAAGTTACAATGCATCGATGAGACCTCGGCATCACCTCTTCGCATGCCGCGACACCCTGCCGCATCGATGAGTTGCCACGCCTTCTTGCCGCTCGGATTCTTGAAGGTCGATCCGCCGGTGCGCGATCGGATGGGTTGTGCATCGGCGCGCGCCGATTGCACCCTCGCCATCTGGGCGGCAATCGATGCCGCGTCTTGCGCAACACCCTGCAACACCGCCCCAACAACGATGACCTTTGCAGGGAGTGCGGTGTGCCGATAGGAAAAATCCAGCGTTGAAGCCTCGATCACCCGATGGGTGCCTTTGTCGTCGACCACCTCGATCGCGTGCAGAATGTCGGCAAATTCGCCCTCGTGCGCCCCGGCGTTCATGCACACCCCACCGCCGACAGTGCCGGGGATGCCGGTCAGAAATGCCATGCCTCCGATAGCACAGTCGCGGGCAATCTCGGCCACGCGCCGGTCGAGCACCCCTGCCCCACACCAGAGGCGATGGGGGGCGATTTGATAGACTCCCTGATCACGTCGGGACACCACCGAGGGGTCGGAGACATCGCAAGCACCAGACGCATCTCCAGCACCAGACGCATCGCAAGCATCAGACGCACCTCCAGCAACGGACTTATCTCCAGCACCTGACGTATCTCCAGCACCTGACGCATCTCCAGCACCAGACACATCTCCAGCACCAGACGCATCTCCAGCACCAGACGCATCTCCAGCAACGGACGTATCTCCAGCAACGGACGTGTCTCCAGCAACGGACGTGTCCAAAGTTGTCGCCATCGACAGGCCACAGTCGTCCTTCAAGTGGGCTGGCAGACGCACAACAATGCCCTCATAGCCCCCGTCGCGAAACAGCGTGTTCGACCCCGCCCCGACCACACAAAGCGGTTTCGTCTTATCGCCGAAGAAGTGATCGCACGCTTGCATGAAAGCCATCAGCTCGCCGAGCGTCTTCGGGGCGAACAACCCGCGCGCCCTCCCGCCGACCCGAAACCAATTCGCCCCGCGCAAGGAGACGTCCCGACGCAAGCGCGCTTGCCACGGGGCCGCCTCGACCGAGGAAGCAAAGGAAAAGAAGGCATCCCATTCACGTTCCCCCTTCATGGCGTCGCTCCGATGTCTGCCTTGCCGGTCTTGCCTGCCCCGCCGGTCTTGCCGGTCTTGCCTGCCCTGTCTGCAAGGGCGGTTGCGAATTCCTTCGACCAACCGGTAATCGATCCCGCCCCCAGAAAGACGACGTAATCGTCCTTGGCAAGCTGGTTATCCCACTCGTTGGTGAGGGCTGCAACCGACTCATAATGCCGCACGTCGCGGTGGCCGTGCTCCCGTATCGCTTCAATCAGATGCTCTTGGGTGATTCCGGGGATCGGGGCCTCCCCCGCAGCAAAAATATCGGCGATGTACACCGTATCGGCGTCATCGAAGGCAGCACAGAAGTCTTCGAACAAATCGGCAACCCGCGAGTAGCGATGCGGCTGGACGATCGCGATTATCCGTTGTGCCGTCACGCTGCGAACCGAGCCCAACACCGCTTTGATCTCGGTCGGGTGGTGCCCATAGTCATCATAAATCTCGGCTTCATTGTGGGTGCCGCGATGCGTGAAGCGTCGGGCAACGCCGCCAAACCGATCAATCGATCCCCGCATGCCTTCCAAATCAAGCCCAAGGGTGTGCCCCACGGTAAGTGCCGCCAGCACATTCATCACATTGTGCTCCCCGAGCAACGAGGTGGTGAAATCGGCAACGTCTATCGGTGAAGACGATGGATCAGCTCCCATCACACGCAGATCAAAGCGTGTCCGCTTGTCTGCTCCCACGCGGATGTTCATGGCACGATAAGCCACTTGGGGATTGGTGCCGTAGGTCACAATACGGCGTTCCTTGATTTTCGCCATCAGCTTGCGCAATTCGGGACGATCCCCGCACAGTACCAACGTGCCATAGAAGGGAACCGCGCGCAGGAACGATTCAAAGGCAGCATGGACTGTCTCGATTCCACCGTAGTGATCGAGGTGCTCAGCATCGATGTTGGTCACCACGGCAAGGGTCGAAGGCAACCGCACAAATGACCCGTCGGATTCATCGGCCTCAACGATCATCCAGTCGCCACTGCCAAGCCGGGCACTGCTGCCCCAATTATTGATAATGCCGCCATTGACCACTGTCGGATCGATTCCACCCTCGACCAGCAACGAGGCAACAAGTGACGTGGTCGTCGTTTTGCCGTGCGAGCCCGCCACCGAGATACAGTGACGAAAGCGCATCAATTCCGCGAGCATCTCGGCACGTCCCACCACGGGGATGTTGTGTGCGCGCGCGGTTTCGAGCTCGGGATTGTCCCGCGGAATCGCAGACGAGATCACAACAACATCGGCCGGGGCCAGGTGATCGGCATGGTGACCTTGCATCACGCGAATACCCATCGTTGCCAAACGCTGGGTCGTGGCTGTGGAGTGGGCGTCCGATCCTTGGATGCGATACCCCAGATTGTGCATCAATTCTGCAATTCCCGACATGCCCGATCCGCCGATGCCAATGAAATGCACACAGTTGGTGCGCAAGAGTTGCGTTGCCTGCGGAAGTCTTTCGGGGGCGGTTTGCGTCATTGTCTGTCTTCTCGTTTGGCGGTCGGGTGGTGTGGCGTTACGGTATGGCGGTGCGGGGTGCGTTGCGGTGTGGCGTTGCGGTGGTGTGGCGTTACGGCGACGCGTGGCGTTAAGGTGCGGCGGTGCGGTGTACGGTGACGGGTAGCGTTGCGGTGGTGCGGGGTGCGGCGACGGGTGGCGTTACGGTGTGGCGGTGCAGCGACGGGTAGCGTTACGGTATGGCGGTGCGGGGTGCGGCTTTGCTCGCGGAGTCGAGGGGTAAGCAGCGTTAAGGAGCACGCTGGTTCTCGACAATCAATCGAAGCACCTGCTCGGCAAGACGATCGGTCGAGTCTGCAATGCCTTCGATGGCACACGATGCTGCCACTGCCAACCACTCGGGGTTGTTCATGAGCGACTCAATGCGCTCGGCGAGCTGGCTCGGAAGCAGGTCTTTCTCTTCAAACATCCACCCTGCCCCGCGCGACACGAACCGTTCAGCGTTCATCAGCTGGTGATTGTCTATCGAATTAGGCAGCGGAATCAGAATGGCCGGGCGACCGATCACAGACAACTCCCCTATGGTCATCGCCCCCGCCCGTGAGATAACCAATTGTGCCTGTGCCATGTACTGCGGCAATTCATCGAAGAAGGGTTGCACGGTCGCGCGAAGACCTTGCGCCTTGTAGGTTTCTTTGATGGCTTCGACGTCCTCTTGCCGCGCCTGTTGGACAATATGCAGTCGTTGCCGTTCCCTGCGACTCAGCAGGGTGATCGCCTCGGGGATCAGCGTTGCGAACCGCCGCGCGCCTTGACTGCCTCCGAAGACCAACAGCACAAATGGGCTATCCGCTCGCGACATCACATAGGGCTGTCGGGCGTAGGCGAGCACACTTGTCCGGACAGGAATGCCGGTATGGACGATTGTAGCCTTTGCAGGCAAGGACGCCGTGTGCTCAAAAGAAAGTGCCAGCTTGTCAACGCCACCGGCGAGCACGCGGTTAGCACGGCCGAGCACAGCATTTTGCTCGTGCACCAAGGAAGGGATATTGCGTCGGATTGCCGACATCACCACGGGCACGGTGGCATATCCTCCGAAACCAACCACCACCGAGGGGTTGATCTGTTTCAAAAGCCGCTGGGCTTGGAAATAGCCGAGCACCATCCGCACCATGCCCAGCAACTTGCCGAGCACCCCTTTGCCACTGATGGCGGCGGCTTGGATAACAAACACCTCGTCTGCGGCAATATCTTGGGCATAGTCTAGCCCGCGGACATCGGTGATAAGCACGATGCGTATTTGTCGACCACTCAGCCGCTTGGCGATGGCGATGGCGGGGAAGAGGTGTCCTCCGGTGCCGCCAGCCCCCAGCACGACGGTGTAGTCAAACCCGCCGGCACCTTCTTCTGCCAGCAGTTGCCCTGCCGCGGCATCGCGGGGCGGATTGATAACACGCTCACTCGGTGGGTGGGAGGGGTTGGGAGGCGGATGGGGATGTTGAACGTTCCGAGAAACCATCGTCTGCATGGGCCGTGGGGCTAGGAGGGGCATGGAGGTAGGGTGTTCTTGTCAGGGCAAGAACCATGCCAATTGCCCACGCCGAGGCAAACAACGAACTCCGTCCCGACGAGATGAACGGCAGGTTGTTGCCATCGGTCGGCAAGAGGTACAAGGTCGATGAGATGTTGAAAATCGACTGCACCCCAAAGCTCAGCAACAGCCCTGCGACAGCAAGGACGGTGAATATTTCACGGGCGCGCAACACCAACCCGATGCCGCGCCAGATGACGCCGGCGATGATCAGGATCACCAATGCCGCAAACACCAAGCCGAGCTGCTCACCGAGGGCCGCAAAGACGAAGTCATTTGTGGCGGAATAAAGGCGGTACTCAGTCCACCCGAGCCCGAGCCCACTTCCCTTGTACCCTCCTTCAACGAGGGCGCGAATGGCGAGCTCGACCTGCCATGCGGGTTCGCTCGAGGGGTCGAGAAAGGTGTTGATCCGTTTTGCCACGTGGGGAAAGCTCACGTACAGCACGAAGAACCCGACTGACCCAAACACGGTGCCCAAAATAACGATGGCCCGCGTGGATACCGCTAATGCCCACTGCAACACAAAGACAAGGGCAATGATGATGACGTTCGAAATATCGGGTTGCGTCAAAATGAGTCCCGCACAGAGCAAGAACAACAGCGTCGCCACAAAGAAGGCTTGCACACCGTGCCCGCTATATTGATGGTCGATGCGGCGAGCGAACACCACTGCCAATGACGCCTTCACCAACTCCGAGGGTTGAAACCGGAAATTTGCCACTTCGAGCCAACGTCGTGACCCGTGTATCTTCACCCCATCGACCAGCACCCAGATAAGGCAGATGACCGCGAACACGAGCACCAACGCTGCGACCGAATGGATAAGCTGGGGCGACATGGCGGAAGTGAGCAAGATGATCGCCACTGCCACCATCGCCGAAAAAACGACTTTTGTGATGGTGCTGGTATCATTGATGTTCAGCGATACCTGCACCACAATACCGATGCAGATCATGGCGACCACGAGCCCGAGCATGACATGGTCAATACTGCGCCACCACGGGCGAACAACGGCGGTGTAGTAGGCAAGAACAGGGGGACGAGTTGCCATGGGTATCATCCTTTGTTCGCGCTATCGCAGACGGTGGCATCGCTGCTGGGTTGCTCGGCGGAGGCAGCCAAGGAGGGTGCCAAGGAGGGTGCGGCACAAAAGGCTTGGGCAAGGGCACGAAACCTCTCGCCCCGTGCGGCAAAGCTGGCGAATTGATCGTAGGAGGCACAGGCGGGGGACAACAGGATGGCGATCTCCCTTGGCGTCGGTGACACTGGCGTCGGTGACACTGGTGCCGGCGACACTGGTGCCGGCGACACTAGTGCCGGTGACACCACCGATGACGATGTCGGTGTCGGTGTCAGTGATGCTAGCGTCTGGGGCACTAGTGTCTGGGGCACTAGTGTCTGGGGCACTAGTGTCTGGGGCACTAGTGTCTGGGGCACTAGTGTCTGGGGCACTAGTGTCCGTGCCATCGTGATAGCTGCCTGCACCGCGTGATCGAAACCATCGCATCGGTGAATCGGGAAATGCCCTTCAAATTGGTCAGCTAGCATCGGAGCCGCCTCGCCGTAAAACACCGCCCCGATAACCGACTTTGCCGCAGGCAAGAGCAAGCCATAGGATGCCCCGTGCTTGGGCTGCCCCCCCGCCAACCAAATAATGTCCGGAAGACTCCGAAGCCCCATGGCGGCAGCCTCAGGATTGGTTGCTTTGCTGTCATTGACAAAAACAATGGTGCGCTCGGTGTTGCTGGCAGCAATGTCCTCGCCACTTCCCCCGACACTAGTGCCGACACTAGTACCGACAACACCCGCGCCACCGCCGACACTAGTGCCGACAACACCCGCGCCGCCGCCGACACTAGTGTGATCGGCATTCGTGTCACCGGCACTAGTGCCGACGGCACTAGTGCCGTCGGCAGGCACTGGCGCAGGGGTCATGGTCACCGAGGCGACCCGCTCGAGGCGGTGAGGCAATCCCGGAAAGGTCTTGATGGCCAAACGCAGGCTATCAGGAGAGCACCGAAAAGCCCGCGCCACAGCCCATGCCGCCCCGATGTTCATTAAATTATGACGTCCCAGCAACGTTTCCCATCCTGCGTTCTCACTGTTGCCAATAATCTCGGGGGTTTCGTCTGGGCTAAGCCTCTCAATCAGTTGCCCATGCTCGTCTAA
>JAHZLG010000086.1 GCA_022599995.1 Alphaproteobacteria bacterium
CCGATCGCGATGCCCGTCAGCGCCTCCATGAGGGGCAGGAGTCGCCCCGAAATCATCGTGGCGCGTATGCCCAATTTGTACAGGTGACGAAACCGATCGCGGGCGTCTTGCCGTTTCTGCTCCTCGATGCCGTAGAGCCTGATCTGAATGACGCCCTTGATGTTTTCATCGAGAAAGGCAAGGAATTTCGCCCCAACCTCGAGCTGTTGCTTCGATACCTTGCGGGCGCGCCGCCCGAGCGACAGCACCGGGAAAATCGCCAGCGGGATAATGACCAGCGACAACAGTGCCAGCTGCCAATTCGTGTAGATCAGGTTCCCGACATAGGCAATGATCAACAACGTGTTGCGGACAGCACTGGTGAACACCCCATTCACGATGGAGTTGATCGCGCCGATTTCGTTGAACCGCGCCAACATTTGCCCGCTTGCTTCTCTTCTGAGCCACGCCAGATCGGCTTTCACAACCGCATCGAACATACGTTGCTGGAGTTGTCGCGTAATCGAGCCGTTTATCCTCGCCCCCACCAGCAGGTTGGTGTACCCGACAAGCCCCTTAAACACGCCGATCAGGATCATCGCCGCGGGAATCAGCAAGAGGTAGGCTTCGTTGCCCGCCACTAGCAGCAGATCGAAGGCGGGCTCGAGCAGGCGGACTTGTGCGAAGGCCAGCCCACTGGAGAGCACCAGCAGGAAAAACGCAAGCACGAACAACCCGGTGCGCGGGCGAAAGAACTCCCGATAGAGCCGTGCGAGGGTTTGCCGATCTTTGTGATTCATCGTTGTGGAGGGGAGGAGGGGTGGGGGGCGCAGGAAAGAGGGGTGGAGGGGTGGAGGGGTGGAGGGGTGCAGGGGGACAGGAAAGACGGGCGGATGGATTCAGGGGTGGGAGGGGTGGGAGGGGTGGGAGGGGTAGAGGTGGGGAGGGCAATGCGAGGCTGCACGCGATCTCAGTGGCAATCCTTGAGTACCTCGCCCGCCAAATAGAGCGAGCCAATAATCAAGACTTCCTGCGCCATCTGGGAAGCAATGAGAAGTCCTTGATGCCAATCGGTTGCCACCAGGGTGGACATGCCGCATTCCTCAGCGGCGGCACACAAGGCAGCGGGGGAGTGCCCTGCGAAGGTTGGCATCGGGATAGCCACAAGCAATTCGGCGTACGTGGCCAGCTCTTGGAGGAAGGGGGCTATCGGCTTGTTGCTGCCCAGCGCGACGACCACCGCCAGCCTTGCCTTCGCGGGTTGTGCGGGCTGCTGAGGCGTGTGGGCAGAGGGGGCGAAGTACTTGATGACTTGCGCGGCACCGTGGGCATTGTGTGCGCCGTCAAGCCAAAAGGCGTTCCCGTCGAATGACAACCGTTGCAATCGCGCAGGCCAGTGTGCGCCTACCATTGCTTGCGTCACTCGGTCGGGATCGAGCATCGGCAGGAGAAATGCAGCCACTGCCAAGGCCAACGCGGCATTCTGACATTGATGTTGCCCACGCAGGGTTGGCGTCGGGAGACGATAGGCAGCGACACCCGCATTGTCTTGTCTGTCGGGGGAGATGGACACCTGCCACGTGGGTGAAGGTGCAGCGGCCAATGTCGCTTTCTGTGCCCCTGCCACGGAGGCAGCAGCTGGCAACTCGAGCTGCCAATCACGGCGTTCAGCATAAAGAGGTGTGCTTGTCTGCTCGGCAACGCCGGTAATGATGGACATAGCCGCAGGGTGCTGGTCGGCGGTGAAGGCGACCTCAGCCCGATCAAGAATAGCGGCTTTTTCTTTGGCGATGGCGTCGATGGTGTCGCCCAAGAATTCGCTGTGGTCGAGAGCTATTGGCGTCAGGATCGCGCACAATTTGTTTGGCAGGCAATTGGTCGAGTCCAACCTGCCGCCCAAGCCGGTCTCGATCAGGCAAAAATCCGCCGGGACATCGGCGAAGAGGACAAAGGCGGTTGCCGTCAGCAGCTCGAACATGGTGAGCTGGTTTCCGCCCTCGGCAGCCTTGATGCGGGCGATGGCATCGAGGACGGCGTCTTCCGTTGCTTGCCTACCAGCGACGACAAAACGCTCGCAATACGAGACGAGATGCGGCGATGTGAACACATGCACAGATTTGCCGTGCTGCTCTAGCAGGGTTCGGAGAAAGGCAATCGTCGACCCCTTCCCATTCGTTCCCGCAACGTGGATTACCGGGGGAATGCGCTGCATGCAGTCGAGGTTCTCGACCACACGCGTGATGCGATGCAAGCCAAGGTCGATCCGCTCGGGGGGATGATCGCCCTCGAGCGTTTGCATGGCGATCTGGAATGGTGACAGCGTGGACATAGACACCCTCTTGTCTAGTCGCTCAGGGGCGTCCATTCAAGGGTTGACTGTGTTTCTGCCGCGCATCATTGGGGCGGGGGTGCGATCACCCCGATCAAAAGGGCACAACAAGATCACGATGGGGGCGTCAATTGAAATCATCCTGTGAAACCGCTATCGTGGTTTCATGGGCGAGCCGTTGTGGTCGCCTGTCTCCTTCGGTTCGAGAACACCCCCATGTCGACAGACCATTTCCTTGATGTTGCAGGACGAAGCCCCGGCGACGTGTTGTCCCATCACAAGCTTAGGCGGACGCAGCAACGCGTAACGTTGCTTGCCTTGATATGGCAGCACCATCCGTTTCATTTTACTGCAGACGAGCTCTACCGGTTGACGGGGCCGAGCAATGCCTTATCGGTTGCAACGGTCTACAACACCTTGAACATTTTCTTGGCGCACGGATTGATCTCTGAGGTGGTTACGCGGCACGGCGAGCGTTGGTTCGATAGCACGACCACGGCGCATCATCATCTCTACAACGTAGACACGCAGACCCTCACGGACATACCCACGGCGTTGCTTTCGGTGGCATTCATGGAAAGCTTTGGTGATGCCTATGATGTTGACAAGGTCGACGTGATTGTTCACGTGCGTGACCGCACGTCCCAAATATAAGCGCGCAACCGCACGTCCCAAATATAAGCGCGCAACCGCACGTCCGAAACAGAGACCGTTGCCCAATACCCAAGGATGCACGCGCAGAAGCCGCGGCATTGAGAGGGACACACAGAAGACGTGGGAACAAAGGTGCGGGGCAGCCCGCAGGCTGTAATATCGCAAGCAGCTGCCCATTCCATCCCAACGATGCCCAAAGCTAGCGATGCTTCTGGTAACTATTGGTTAGACGGTTGATCGCGTTCTGCGTGCAAGTGCTCAAGCAATTCTACGTTGTCGTCGGCATCAACCATCGACGGCGAGTGCGCCGCGCTGAAGTCGACGTCATCGAGACCGGCCCCTTTGGAGGATTCGCCACCAGAAGCATCAGAAGCATAGGAGGAGGGGGCGAAGGGCAAATCCATGTCTTCGAGCACGACATCGTCCTCAGCGTGCGGGGGGAGTGCTCCTAGTGCGCTTGCATGGTCTTCGAGCCCCGCGCCATCACGGTCCCAATCCGGCACCGCCATCGGATCGATGAGCGTATCGTCACTGTCGTCACTATCGTCGCCATGGTCATTTGCCGATAGTTCAAATTCCGCTAAGGGGTCATCGCTGGTTTCCCCATAATGCATTCGCCCCGCATCGTTATCGTCGCGTTGTTCCTCCTCAATCGCATCGAACGGATTCTGGTCAGCAAGCGTACCAACGTCCAAGAAGGCACCCTCAGCATCGAGCAGACCATCCATAGCCATGTCAGATTGGGGAGGATTCTTTTGAGATACCCTGCCCGAGACGCGGCTGGCAACAGAGTGCACGGCCTCTAAGCGGGTTTGGAGCTGCCCTATCCAGCCTATTATCCCTTGGCGTGTCGCGGCATGGCTTTTTCTCTCGGCTTCGAGCAATTGTTGTTGTTGGTCGTAGTCGGCTTGAAGGGCGGATAGGGTGTCCTCGAGATTCATGCAGCGGTCGCTGAGCATAACCCCGGCGAGCGAAATCAATTGGGCTTCGTTGCGTCTTTCGGTTGTCCCTCGTTGCATCTCGAGGTACTGATTGAAATAGGCTTCGAGGGCGTGCAATCGCTCTTCTTCTTCGGGATAGCACGCGAAGGGGATGTCGTGTCGACCAATCTTTAGCTGGATTTTGATCTTTTCTGGCGTGCTCATAATATCAAGATTTGCGCGCGACAATGGTTTTTAGTGCACCAATCGCTTGATCGAGGGTACGAAGCGACTGTTGCTTCTGGCTTTCCTGCGTTGCAGCAAGGCGGAACAGGTGGGCGGAATGCGCATCGGTTGTTTGAACCGTCGCTGCCAGCCTCTCGATGAGGTCATCGACACCCTGCATGGCGCGTTGGATTTGGTCATCTTGCATGGGAGATTCCTTGCCGCAACCGGCGAGTGCTCCGTCGTCGCCAGCCGATATAGACCAAAATGACCACCAAGGGCATCACAAGTGTGTTGACCCACGTCACGGTGCGTTCCACGGACTCGACGTCTTCGTTGAGTTGCCGATTGACTGCCCGCAATTCTGATCGCGTGGTCACTAACTCCTCGCGGATTTGTGCCACCAGGGCTTCGTCATTTGTCTGCGTCGCATCGTTGGTTGGTTGTCCGTCAGCGGGGGCGGAGGCGGGGTTGCGGTTTTCTAGCTGTTGGAGAAGCTCCTGCACGCGCTGTTCGAGCTCCTGCTCGCGGCCTTGGAATTGTTGCTCGGCGTCGCGACGCAGGTCGTTCAGGTGGGTGAAGGGGTAATTGCTTATGCCGCGCAATTGCAGGTCGGCCAGTCCCTCAGCACCAGCCAGACTTTCCACCATGGCAAGGAACAGGGCACCGTTTTCGGCGGTTGGAATCAGCTGGGTTTGATTCAGGAAATTCGAACGCTGCACCCAGAACCGATCGCGCAGGAAGTCGACATCAGCCACCACGAGCAATGTAATCGGGACGACTGGTTCGGCGAGGGGCTCGGCATAGAGGGCGGCGGTCTGTTCTTCTGGATCGCTGGTCGCATCCGTTCCTTCAGGGGAGGGCGCAGGTTGGGCTTCTCCCTCAGCAGGCGGAGGAGCTCCATTGGGGAAGGCGGTGGTGGGCGATCCGGTCAGCAGCCCCGCAATCGTAATCGGCTCTTGCGAGGGTTCGAACATACCCGATAGGGCAAACAAGTCTGGAGGACTGCCTTCAAGGCCTGTCAGTGGGACTGTGCCGCCTTCGGGCGACATCACGACCAGGGGTTCAAGGGCAAACGGCGATCCGGGAAGCACCTCCACAACGCCGGGGGAAGCAAAGATAACATCGCTCGCCGAACCCGTGACCACCGAGGACGAGGGATAGTTCTCATCCGCCGTGCGCACCCAGCTGAGGTGCGTTGCCACTTCGTTGCGTCCATTGCGTTGATAGCTCACCCCTAAGGCAAGGGAGGGGTCGGCCGCCGCGACGTCAGGACGAAGCTGCACCTTCCACGATGCGGGCAACCCCTGCAGCGATGAGGCATCGCTTGCCTCGGGGGCATATTGGCTCGGGGCGAAGCTGTCATAGTGCGGGTCAGCAAAGATCAGCAATTTCCCGCCACGAAACGCATATTGCTCGATGGCGAATTGCATCCGCGGGCTCAACGGCTCGGGGTGAAGCAGGATCAGGGCTTTCGGGTTCAGCCGCTCAAGGTCTTCGGGGGCGAACACGAGGTCGATTTGGGCGATCGACTCGACCTGTTCGATGATGGCCCACGGCCCGCTTGGGGCTGACTGTCCGAAGCTGTTGGCAAAGCTCGGCGTGCCAAACGGAAATTCTGAGGTGAGTATGCCAACCTTCGGCCGCTCGCCCGTGTTAAGGTCTTGGATCAGGTTCAGCAGGTCATATTCGAGGTACTGCTCACGCCCGGGGTTCAGCACGGCGATGACCGCGGTGTCGGCCGAATCCTGATCGAAGGCTTGATCAAAATTTGCCGCCTCCGATGCCGTGTTGTCCTCGGGGGCGGCATTCACCCTCGAAAGGGCCAGACCAAAGAACACATCGATTCCCGGACTCAGAGGGATTGGCGTCAATCCTGCGGCGAGGGCGTCATCCTCTTCGCTCGAGAAGGAATCGGCAATGATCGTCTCGCTGGAAAATTGGCCGTTACTGGTGCGGGCAATTTTCTCCAGCAAATCGGTAACCCGTTGCTGATACTGGGCATAGGAGGGCACTTGGCGGACCAATTCCTCCGAGACATAGAACCGCAAGGACAGGGGTTCATCGATGCCCTCAACCACGCGCACCGTGGTCGGTGAGAGGGTGTATAATTTCTTTTCGGTCGCATCGATCTGGATGCCGCCGCCGACTCCGGCCAGGATCAGCGCAGCGACAACCGCAATTTGGAGGTATCTAAAATGCGTCATTTTGCTGTCACCCCACTGAGGACACGAATACTAAGCGCCAGCGCGAACAAGATCACGAAGAGGTAATAAAACATATCCCCGACATCTATCACGCCACGCCCAATCAGCTGGAAATGATGGAGCAAGCTTATGTTCGCCACCAAGGCAATCAAGGCGGGCGGTGCCCACTCGGAGATCGCACTGATAATCAACGGCGACCCCGTTAGGGTCAGCACAAAGCACACGGCGAGCGTGCTCACAAAAGCCGCCGTCTGTTGCCTGCAGAACATGGAAATCAAACATCCAATGGCAGTGTACGCCCCCCCGAGCAAGGTTGCAGCCACATATTGCGTCATGATGACCCCGTTATCGGGGCTTCCCAGCCAATTCACCGTGATCCAAATGGGGAAGGTGCCAAGAATACCAATCGCGACCACCGTCCACACTGCGAAGAATTTGGCGAAGACGACTTGGGTCGTCGTCACCGGCAGGGTCATCAACAATTCAATGGTGCCCGACCGCCGTTCATCGGCCCACACCCGCATCGACAACGCGGGGATAAGCACCAACAACAACCAGGGCATAAACACAAAGAGTTGTGAAAGGTTCGCCTGTGCTGTGCCAAAGAAATTGCCCAAGAAGATGGGAAATGCGCCCGCCGCCAGCAGAAAAATGCACAGGAAGATCACCGCGAAGGGTGATTGAAACCAGTGCCGCATCTCACGCTTGTACAGTGGTGAGAATGCCCCAAGGAAGGAGCCGAAGTCGGGTGAGGTCATCGCGGGCGGATCGGTGCTGGAGTGACGAGAAAGGATGGCGTGAACAAAAGACTTAGGCAGGGGGGGGTAAGAGGGAGCAAGAAGGGGCGGGGGGGAGGGGTGAGAAATGGGGGAGAGGGGTGAGAAATGGTGAAGTATGTGCCAAGACAGGCAGAACTAAACCAACAAGGGCGAGGGGGCCGCCGTAACCTCACGCGCCGAGAAAGCCACCTGAGCCAAGGGATGCACGGCAACCAAGGGAAAGCAACACCTCATGAAGTCGTAAGCAGGCGGAATGCTTCCTCGAGCACAGCGGTGTCGTAAACCTGACGATCGCCCTGAGTCTGCGCGGAGGCGAGGGCAGCGAATTCCTCAGGCGTCGAGCTCGACACAATCTGACCATTGGCAATGGTGATCAGTCGAGTGCATAGTGCGGGCACCTCTTCCAGGATGTGCGTAGAAAGGATGATAGCCTTTTCCTGCGCCAGCGTCCGGATCAGTTTGCGCATTTCGTGTTTCTGGTTGGGGTCGAGCCCATCGGTGGGCTCATCGAGCACCAAAACATCAGGATCGCCAATCAGGGCGGCGGCTAATGCCACTCGCCGCCGGAATCCCTTCGACAGCGTCTCAATGGTCTGGTGCAACACCTGCTGGAGCGAGGTCTCCGCAACCACGACATCAAATCGATCGTTTTTCTCCTTGCCCCGTAAGCCGCGAATAGCCGCGATACAGTGCAGGAAATGCCACACAGTCCATTCATCCCATAGGGCTGCCCCCTCGGGCAGGTAGCCCAGCGAACGCCGTGCCTGCACCGACTGGGTTGCCATATCGTGCCCGCAGATGGTCACTCGCCCCTGCACGGGGGTAAGGTAGCCCGTCACAATCCGCATGGTGGTGGATTTGCCCGCCCCGTTGGGGCCGATCAAGCCGAGCACCTCGCCTTTGTAGGCATCAAGGCTAATGTCCTTCAAGACGGGCTGCCCGCCAAAGTGATGGCTAATACCTTCAAGGCGAACGTGCGGTAACAGTGATTCTGCAGTCATCAGAAAAGAAGCAGCCGGGGAAGGAGAGGAAGAGCAGATGATAAAGATCGGCAAAGAAGAGCAACCTGGAACCGATCATCGATGGGTCAGGGATCACCGTAATGAATTCCGCAATCCTGTGTGGGGCGAATCATAATTCACGACCGTATCAAGGTCAACAATTCTCCCTGCGGTTACCCCTGCAGTTGCCCCTGCGGTTACCCCTGCGGTTACCCCTGCGGTTACCCCTGAGGCTATGCCACCGATTGTCCCTGAGGTGACGCCTCCGATCTTTCCTCATCGGGCTGTGACAACGTTACCCCTTAGGCAGAGGGTGCCCCCTTGGTCGTGTCACGAAAAGTGAGGTGACCATTCTTGCGGAGGCCAAGTAATCGCGTGCCTGCCAAGCATGGCAACGAGTTGGGCATCAGGATCGGCCTCGAATTCCGAGCCGTTGGGCAACCGCAATCGCCACGCATGAAGCCCCAGACGGTGCTCCTCGCGACGAATGGGGGGGGCAGAAGGTTGCGGCCGGTAGGACGCCTTTTCAGCCCGCTGGTTGGGCGCGCGCAGGCGACGCTTTGCGTGCCGTGATTTCGGCTGGGGCAGGTAATTGGGATCGCTGCCATCATAGATCGGGTCGCCCACAATCGGATGACCAATGGCTTCAAGGTGGGCTCGAATTTGGTGCAGGCGTCCGGTGTAGGGCATCACCCGCAACAAGGCATAGGGCTTTTCTGCCTTGGTGCCCTCCGCCATAACGGTGTAGTGGCTCGATGCAGGTTTCCCCTCCTTCTTATCGACATAGGCCCGCCGCAGGTGCGGTGAGATGCGCTCAATGTTCAAAGGCATCTCGAGATGATCCGAAAGCTGGCTGGGAACACCGTGCACCAATGCCAAATAGGTCTTCTCGACACGCTCTTTGCCGCGATGGGCTATCATTTGCATGGCAGCTTCGGGGGATGCGATTCCTTCTTCGACGGCTGCCGCCCGTTCAGAGTCGGACTGACCCCGAAACCACGTGGAAAGCGTTGCCGCCGCCTTGCGCCCGCATGCCACGACCATCACGCCGCTTGTCGCCCGGTCGAGTCGATGGACAAGGCGCAATTCGCCGTCAGTATCCGGCCAAAGCGGCAAAAGGGCATCGATGCTCGAAGCAAGCCCACTGCCCCCCTGCACTGCCAATCCCGACGGCTTGTTGATCGCAACGCACAGGGGAGTACGGGCCAATTCGAGCTGCTGACATAGCACCAAAGGCGAGGGAGGCGAAGACCTTGCCACCGATGGTTGAGACGAAGACTTTGCCGCCGATGGTTGTCGCTTGGTTGGAGGTTGTGATGGCAGGGCACGGGCAAAGCGTGCCTTTTCCATCATCGATGGCGGGACTCGCACCTGATCGTCGACCGCAAGGAGCCCTCCGGCACCCTTGCGTTTGCCATTCACGCGCACCTGTCCCGCCCGCACTAACCGCTGGCATTCGGCAAACCCTATGGCGAAATGGTGGCGCAGATAGCGGTCGACCCGCATGCCTTCTTCGTCGGTGGTCACGGCCAATTCGTTCGCACGCAATTGGCTTTCGGGTTGTTGTGACTCTTGCATTGCAGGGATTTTCAGGGGGAAGGGGGGTGGGGGTGCGAACGAAGTCACCCGAGAAGGAACAGACAGCGGCGGATGCGCAGGCGTACAAAGTCACCCAAGAAGGGACAGACGGCGGCGGACGCGCAGCCGAACGAAGTCACCCGAGAAGGGACAGGCGCAGGTAACGAACGCAGAGATAGCCCAGAAAGCACGCCCCGACACTGCCGACAACCGAAGCCAAACCATAGGCAAGGGCTTTGGTTACCAGGCCCGCCTGTATCATGCGCACTGTCTCGAGCGAAAATGCCGAGAATGTGGTGTAGCCCCCCAAGAACCCCGTCACCACGAGCAATAAGGCAGCGCTCTGAGGACGCAACCCCCAACCAAGCATCAATGCCCCGATCAAGAACCCCCCCATGGGGGTTGCCCCCCACGTGGCCAGAGGAAACCACGACGGATTGCTAATCAGGCGCGCCACGAGCAGAGTCACCCCATACCGCCCCATAGCCCCCGCCCCGCCACCGAGAAACACAAGCGCGAAATGGCCGATCATAGGCCCTCTCCTAAGGCACACTAGAGGTAGGATGAATGGCAACGCTCGGGGCGGCCGCAGGCGATGGCACTGTGCCGCCGATGCCTCCGCCCGGCGCGGTTGCCGCTGACTGGCGAAAATGGCGATAATTGGCGGCTTCAACCCCCCCTAAGGCAAGAAACCCCTTCGGCTGCATCCAGCTGCTCAACCGGCCAATCACGCCTTGGACAACGCTCGGCTGCATGTACACCAGCACATTACGACAGAACACAATGTCAAACGGGGCACCGAGAATCCCGTCGGGGGTCTGTATCGCCGGCGGCGCATTCGATAACAAATTATGGCGTTGCACAAAGACTCGGTCAAAAAGCGGCTGTTTTACTTGATAGCGATTTTCCGCG
>JAHZLG010000087.1 GCA_022599995.1 Alphaproteobacteria bacterium
GGATTTTGTGCTCGATGTCGTGCCCTATGATCCTGCTTGGCGATTCGAGGCTGCCCTTCATCCTGAGCCTTGTCTTACTGCTGCCCCAGATGACCGGCATGGCACCAATGATGGGGCGCATCCGGCCAGCAACGGGGCACGCCAGGCCTCCGAGGCGAGGAAGACGCATGATCGTGATTCCCTATCGCCCGATGCCTTATCGAACGCACCTGTCGTAACCTATCAATTAGGCGGTGATGGCAAAGCCACCATGCGCAGGCTTGGTTTTTTGATCATGTCCTCTCCCCGCGCCGGGATCGACATGCCGAAACACCGTGCCTCTTCGAATCCGAGCACGCCATCCCCGCAAACCACCCTGCCCTCTGCATCGACTAATCACAGCTTTTCTCTGCCGCTGTACGTCATCGAGGGGTATGGGGGCGGGTTGTTTCTGTCCTACACCGATCGCGCCCCGCACAATTATCCCGGCGGGCGTTATGTCCTCGACACAATCAAAGGGGCTGACTTAGGCGTTGTGCCGCACTCTTCTAGCTCTGATGCAGGTGTCACGGGTGCTTCCTCCTATCAAGGGCAGCCTGCCCCAGCGGAAGAGAGGAAGCTGATCGTCGACTTCAATTTCTCCTTCTCGCCGTCGTGTGCGTGGTCTTCGGATTATGTTTGTCCGTTGCCCAGCCCTTCCTCGCGTCTTCCCTTTGCGGTGCCCGTCGGCGAGCGATTCGCGTAAGCGGGGAGAGGCGGGGCGCGGGGAAGGGGCATGCCCCTACCCTTGTGCCGCGCAATGGGGACGAAGAACAGGAGAAAGGGACAGGGAAGAGGAGGAGAGGTTGGACAGGCATCCCAATGTGAGTGCAAAAATCACGTCAAAAGTGATACAGTCGCCGCATGCACACCATCAAGCAATTACTGGTCTGGGCGATCACCTTGGCGCGCCACGATGCCCTGTTCGTCTTTGCCTATACACCGATGCCTCGAGTGGTTGTGGTATTGCTCAGCCTCTGCTGGGGACGCAGGCAATACCCCCGGCGGCGCGAAGGAGAGCGACTCTGTGATGCCTTGGTTGCGCTTGGCCCCTCGTTCATCAAGCTGGGGCAGGTGCTTTCTGTTCGTCCAGATTTTGTTGGCGAAGCGATGGCAAGCGACCTTGCTGCCTTACACGATCGCCTGCCTGCGTTCTCCGTCACGGACGAATTGCTCGCCTCCTATTTCGAGCAACCGGTTGCGACGTTGTTTGCCTCCTTTGACTACGCGCCGATAGCGGCGGCTTCGATCGCGCAAGTGCACCGGGCTGTCACCGTGCGTGGGGATCAGGTAGCGGTGAAATTGATTCGTCCGGGGATACGCGCGCGATTTGCCCGCGACGAGAAATTCTTGCGGCGCATTGCCACCGTGCTCGACCGCCGTGGCGGGCGCATCATCCGCAAATTGCATCTCACCGAGGTCGTGGACACGTGGCGCAAGTGGACGCGCGAAGAGACCAACATGCGGCTCGAGGCCGCGGCAGCGGATTTGTTACGCCGCAACCTTGCTGGCGAGGAAAAATTTCGCATCCCCAAAATCTACTGGATATCTTCCTCACAGGACGCGCTTGTCCTCGAGTGGATCGATGGGGTGAAGATCACTGACACCGCGACGCTGCAACGCATGGGCATCGATTCCGAGGCGTTGTTGCAACGCGCCATCGAGGTCTTCTTTTTGCAGGTGTTTCGCGACGGTTTCTTTCATGCCGATATTCATCCCGGGAATTTGCTCGTTACACGCGACGGGACGATCGTCCCTGTCGATTTCGGCATTATGGGTCGGCTGTCGAAAGAGATGCGCTACTACCTTGCCGACATGCTGGCAGGGTTTGTCGAACGCGACTACGACCGAGTCGCCCGTATTCACTTGCGGGCGGGGTTTGTGCCACCGCAGACCTCTGTGGACGAATTCGCCCTCGCGTGTCGTGCCATCGGGGAGCCCCTGTTTGGCATCGATCTGGACAAGGCATCCTTTGCGAAGATGCTGTTGCAGATTATCTCGATCACCCCGCAATTTCATATCGAGGTGCAAGTCCAGCTGTTGCTGCTGCAAAAAACGATGATTCAAGCAGAGGGGCTAGGCCGGCTCATTGCCCCGAATTGCAACGTTTGGCGGTTGGTTTATCCGCTGGCCTCGGCGTGGCTGCGGCAAAACCGCCGCCCTGATCGGCTGGTGCGGGAAATGATGGCCGCGCGGCTGTCGACCCTGATTCAAGGGTTGGGCGAAAAATGGGGGGAGGGTGTCGGGGAAGGGCTCGGAGAAGAGATCGAGGCGCGCATCGGACAAGCCATGTCGGCCGTGCTGCACACGCCAGCCCCCCTCGCCCCGTCGCCCCGTCGGGCGGATCGAGGCATCCAATGGGCAGTCGTCGCATTGCTCGGGGTGATGGTGGGGTTTGCCCTTGCCAATCTTTAGGGCGACATCCCCCCGTTGTTGTCACGCGCCGCTTTGGCTGATGCTGCTTGTCCCGAGCGACGCCCGATCCTTGGGGCGGCTCAGCGATGGAGCACGGCGTGATAGGTAATAATCTCTAAGGGCATGTGGAATGCGCCTTGGCGGTGATCGGGATTAGCCTCCCCCGCCCGCCCGGAGGAGAAGTCAGCATCATAGATCTGGTATTCGGGTTGCTTCAGCTCTTCCTCGAGATAGTGGAAATAACGGCGTGTGGTGAAGGCTAGACGGCGTCCGTTCATGCAATTGGCTTCCCCTAGGCGTCGGACGTCCTGCATCGCTGTAGCAAGCGTAGGATAGGTCACGTGGTAAACATCGCTGGTCACCACAACCTCGGCAAAGCCGGCAGCTCCCAGCAGCCCCGTCCAATCTTGTGGGGTGATGCGCGGGCTTAGTCGCGGCGACACCCCGCTGTATTCCTGCAAGTCGGCCTTGGCAAAGGCCGTTGCCATTGTGGCACCGGCGTGGCCTCCGTAAAAGCTGCCGTAGAGGATGCCAACCGAGGCAGAGCTGCCGTCGTGCGGCCGAAGAATCTGCGCATAGCGACGAAGCGATTCGACCACATTCGTCTGGCAGTGATCGACAAGGAATGCCACCAGCAAATCGGCGGAAAACGGAGCAACATCATTCCCTGCCGCCGCAGAACCGCGTGCCGTTGTTGTGTGATGCGGGGTGGGATGGGAGGAAGAGGAGGGAGATGAGGGAGAGGTGTGATGCGGGGTGGGGGGGGTGGGGCAATCGGCGAGGGTGGCCACTGCGGTGCGGTGTTGCAGATGGGGCGTCCGGACGTATTCGTCCCATGGACTTATCACCAAGGCGCGGGGCACGGGCACCGTCAGCGTCGCCATGGCATTGTTCAGGTGGTCGGCGACAGTGCGCAGAATATTGCGCACCGGGTCAGTGGGGCTAAGCCTCAGCCGCGCCCGATGCACACGGTCACGATAGAGACGCTCATCGAACATCGAAGGCTTTGTTGTTCAGACGCCAATCGTAGTCGTATTCGATAGTGCGGGTCGTGACCCATTGCTGCCGGGTCGGGCTGGATTCGAGCCGCTCGGCAAAGTACTGCCGCAATGCCCCTTCATTGTTAGCGAAATCCGCTTGATACCACGAGAAAATCGATGACACGTACACCGCGCCATCGTCTGCTGGTTTTGTCGTGATGCCCCGCGGCGAGAACAGATATTGTCGCTCGGCTTCCTGCAGGTCAGCTTCGAGGGTCTTGGCGTGCCACGCCCGATCAAGCAGGGTAGGACACGAGTACGAGGCACAATTCACGGCAAAATGGATGCGATGATCCTTGAACAGCGGGCGCAAAATATCGTGCTCGATGTTGTTGAGGCTCAAGGTGACGCCGTCAACCTTGGTGGCGTCCTCCTGCCACGGGCCGACGAGTGGCCCGGCATTCGGCCAGCTGCCAATATCGCGAATCGATTCGACGGGCACTTCTTCGAGAACAATGTCGAGGGTCAGGGCATTGTAGAGGTTGATCCAGTAGACCATTTGGGCGTCGCGGGCGCATCCGTGGGGTGGCGTGCTTGTCAGCTTCGCAATGTACTGCTGGAGCTTCTTGCGGTCGGCTTTGGTGACCTTGTTGTAGGTGACGGCGTAGTACTGCGTCGCACGCGTGCCATCGACGGAGCTTTGCTCCTCGTGCCGCGTGGTGAATTGCCCGAGCCAGCGATCAAATGGGACGTGGGATCGATCGGTGACCTGACACGCCTCGGTTGCCTCGGCGGTGACGGGAGGGGGAGCAAATTGATCGAACCCAAAAGCCGGTTGGATTGGCAACGTGAAGACGGCGAACCACGCGAGGAGAGTGCCGGCGGCTATCGTTGCCAGCCCTCGGGGGGACACCACACGGGGGGGCGTTGCTTCATTCGACCGGGTTAGCGAGCGGGTTAGTAGGTGTGTCATAAGACTCTCCAAATGGTGGTGCCCACTGTGACAGTGGTGACCACGGTGACCGCGGTGACCACTGTGACCGCTGTGCTCACCGTGACAGTGGTGACTATTGTGACCGCGGTCACCGCCGTGACCGTGGTTAGCGCGGTGCCCACTGTGACAGTGGTGACCACTGTGACCGTATTTAGCGCGGTGCCCTTGGTGATTGCTTTGACTGCGGTCACTGCGGTCACTGCGGTCACTGCGGTCACTGCGGTCACTGCGGTGATTAAAATAACCGAGACCACCATACAAGGGATAGGCTAGGATTCAGGACGTGACGCGAATCAAGACACCATGCCTTCTGCGGCTAGAATCCAGACACCATCCACGTATAGTAATAGCCTGCGACAATTTTTACATTGCCCAGCATACTACTGGTTTCGGTTCCGTGCCCTGCGTCCTGCATAATCTGCAACAGCACGCTGTGCTCATCGCGGCCGAAATCTTCGGCATACCATTTAAAAATACTCGGCAACAGCACCTCCCGGTTGCGCACCTGCACGATGCCGTCACGACCAAGGTAACCTGCAGCCACCTGATCGAGCATAGCATCTATCGTTGCCCCCCGGTAGGGAGTGTTTTGCAAACTTGGGCTCGAATTTGTATGAATCGACAGTGCATAGTGCACGCGCCGCTCGCGAAAATATCCTCGCAGAATATCGTGCTCGATGTCATCCAGACTTAGGGGCACCCCCTCTACGACCACGCGGTCGGTGTTCCAAATTTGCGTGGGGGGAAGAAAAATGCTTCCGCCTTCAGCAGTACGAATGTCCTCAACCGGCCAATTTGTGACAAGCACATCGACAATCAAGAGATTGTACAAATTGATCCAGTAGGCAAGCTGGGCATCGCGATTCAGTGTGGTTGGTCGCACCGCGGCCAGGCTGTTCACTGCTTGAATGATGAGATGACGATCTTTCAAGGACAGACCCGAATAATTGATACGCGACAGTCCATCGCCGCCCTGCTTCACTCGTGCACTGAGAAAGGCGGCATACGGGGCATAATTCACCGTAGCGTCATCATTTCCCGCGTTCGAAGGGAAAAATTTCTGATACTGTCCCTTGGCGGGCGATGAAAAGAGCAGCACCCCGAGCAAAAGAAAAATGCCGAAAGATGAGGGGGCTGACCGTGTCATTCGGTAGGCGGGCATGGAAGATTTCATTGTTTTGTCTAAAAGAGTCGTTGAGTCTGGCACAATCCTAACCTGCGCCCCGGAGGCAGCCGTTTCACGAGCAAGGCAGAAGGGAGGAAATTACAAAACTTCCGCCTTGGGGATGTCGGCTACGGTGTAGCTGCTATGAAGACACCTGTTGGATTTCAACTGTTCGGTATCTTTCTTTGTGACGAAACATGCCACGTCTTGTTTGGTTTGCTGGCTTGGTTTTTGTTCTCGGCGTGCTTGGTTTTTGTTCTCGGCGTGCTTGGTTTGCGTGGTCGGCGCGGTTGCTCGCCGAGCAAGCTCGGCTTGGGTGGCGGCTAGAATCCGGAAAGCTCCCACGAGTAGTAATAGCCTCCGATGGATTTGGCATTGTTCAGCATGTTATTGGCTTCGGTGCCGTCTCCTGCGTCCTGCCTAATCTGCTGCAACACGGCCAGATCGGAGGTGCCAAAGTCGTCGGCGTACCATTCAAAAATACTCGGCAACAGCAAGCCTTCGCTCCGCACCCGGATAATGCCGTTACGACCAAGATAATCTTCCGCGGCCTGATCAAGCATCGCATCAATGGTTGCCCCTCGGTAGGGAACAACCTGCAGGCTAGGGCTCGATGACGTTTGGATCGACAGGGCATAGTGCACGCGTCGCTCGCGGAAGAGTCCCCGCAGAATCTCGTGCTCGATAGCATCCAGGCTCAGGGGGACGCCCTCGACGGTCACACGATCAGTGCCCCAAATATGCGTGGGGGGAAGGAAAATTCGCCCGCCTTCGGCGATGCGAATGTCCTCAACTGGCCAGTTTTTGACAAGCACATCGACAACCAAGACATTGTAAAGGTTGATCCAGTAGGCGACTTGGGCATCGCGATTCAGCGTGGTTGGTCGCACCGCCGCCAGGGTGACCACGGCTTGCGTGACAAGATTCCGATCTTGCAAGGACAAACCAGAGTAATTGACACGCGACAGCCCATCGCCGCCCATCTTCACTCGTGTGCTAAGAAAGGAGGCGTATGGATCATAATTCACCGTTGCGTCATCATTTCCGGCGCGCGAAGGGACAAATTTCTGATACTGTCCCATTGCCGCCGATGCGAAAAACATCAGGCTGAGCAGCAGGGAGATGCCCAAAAGGAATGGGGCTTGTCGAGTCATTCGGTATGCAGGCATGGGGTGTTTCCTAGGTTTTCCCTAAAGGAGTCGTTGAATCTGGCAAGGGCCCTCACCTTGCCCGCGCGAGCCACGTGGCTTCAATTGCTAGAGGGGCAATAACATAACATTTCCGCTGAGGCCATGTCGGTCATGGTATAGCTATATCGCCCTTTGCGTGTTTTCAACTGCCAAACACTATTTTTTTTGACGGCACCGCAACAAACGCTAGTTTGGGCGTGCGGTCTGCCTGCTTTAACCCGCTGTCACCGGTGCTGGCACTGCCAACATCCTCTTCACGCCCTCCGTCGTGCGCTCGAATGCTTGTGCGCAAGCCTCAACTAAGTGCGCGGCGGGGAGACACCAACTAAGTGCGCGGCGGGAAGGCAACAGCTAAGTGCGCGGCGGGGAGACACCAACTAAGTGCGCGGCGGGAAGGCAACAGCTAA
>JAHZLG010000088.1 GCA_022599995.1 Alphaproteobacteria bacterium
CCCCAGCGGATAGAATTTGTCCGCATGCTCGCGAAAACAGGGTTGAAGGACATCGAAGTGGGCGCATTCGTGCGTCCCGACCGAGTCCCCCAAATGGCAGGAACGGGTGCCCTGTTCGAAGCCTTGAACCACGCCCCGCTCACCGATGACAACGATCGCCCGTTTCGCGCAGGACAAGCCCCGCGCCTGTGGGCACTCGTCCCCAACCAACGCGGGCTCGAGCAAGCAGTCACCGCGCACGTAACGCATATCGCCGTGTTTATTGCGGCAAGCGAAGCATTCTCCCAAGCAAACACCAATTGCAGCGTCGCCGAGAGCCTGCGTCGCGTGCGCACCATCATCGCAGCAATGCCAAGCACCATGCAGGTGCGTGGGTATATCTCGTGCGTCTGGGGGTGCCCCTACCGTGAACCCATCGAGCACGCCCGCACCATCGAGTTGGCGTCAGAATTGCTAGAGATGAAAAAAGAGGGGAAACAAGCAATCACCGAGGTCTCGCTTGGCGATACCATCGGCACCGGAACAGCAGAAGCTGTAACCGCATTGCTCGATCATCCAAACCTGCCCGCAAAGGAGAACCTTGCTGTGCATTTCCACGATACAAACGGGCGCGCGCTGGAAAACATGCGCGCGGCTATCAGTCGAAAGATTGGCGTCATCGATTCCTCGGTGGGCGGCCTCGGCGGATGCCCCTATGCCCCCGGCGCATCCGGCAATGTCGCGACGGAGGTCGTTCTTGCCCAAGCCGAAGCCAGTGGACTCGCGACCGGGGTGAGCCGCAAGCAAATTACCACCATCGGACAATGGGCACTGCGGACACTCGGAGCTAACAGTGTTGGTGCTGTGGCGTCCCGCCATGGGGCATGACACCCATCACACCCCGTTCCTTGAGCTTCTCCCCTTTCGGGATGCCAGTGCCGAGCAAATCACGCGATTCAATCCCCATGGATCAGTGGCACTGCTCACCCTTTGGACAAGGCTTGAAGGCGTCCTGACCCAGCTGCAAACGCAAGGGATCGATCTGTCGCCCACGCGGTCACGCCTCGCGGCCGCCAGCCAATTCTATGGGCAGGGCATGCCCCTGCTGCTCCGCAACCTGCTGTACAACCCCCAAATTCGCACCGTGCTCGTGATTGGTGCTGATCTCAGCCGAGCCGGGGAAGCGCTTGAGGCACTCTTTACCTTCGGAGTCGAGCCCGTCACGCGGTTTGGCCTCCCCATGTTGCGCATCAGGGGAAAAAACAACATCGACCACGTCATCGATAACGGTATTCCTATCGACGCCCTTGCCAGCTGGCAGGGGAAAATTGTCCGCCCGGTCGGGGAAGAGCGCAAAGGCTATCGCGTCTCGAAGCTCACCACCCCTGAGGTGTGGGAGACCGTGAAGGCAGTACTCGACCCCGCGCCGGGAGGGCAGTCGTTCGAATGTCAGCTGCCTCGGCAGGAATTTCCGTTGCCAACCATCTCTCCGAAATACTATCCCTCGCATTTGGGCATGCACGATGTCTTGATCGATGACACCGACACGTCGCAAACCAACGGGATTGTCCGCGCGTGGCACGCCCTCGTCGCCCGCATGGCACGGTTTGGGGCAAGCAGCCAAGTCGGCAATGGGGGTGTTCGCCGCGAGCTCGGCCCTGTTCGGGCAGTGATCGTCAACCCGCGGCACCCCGACGACCACGCCCTCGACCAGACTACCGCCAATCGATTTCTGATCGACCAGTACAAAGAATCTATCTACGACGCCATCAGGGCAGCCCCTGCCGCGACCCCTGCTGCACCTAATGCCGCACCTAATGCGGCAACAACCACTGCCGCAACCCCTGCCGCACCTCCTGCCGCACTCAATGCGGCAACAAATAATGCCGCACCCCCTGCCGCACCTCCTGCCGCACCTAATGCGGCAATAACCAATGCGGCAACAAATAATGCCGCACCCCCTGCCGCACCTCCTGCCGCACCTAATGCGGCAATAACCAATGCGGCAACAAATAATGCCGCACCTCCTGCCGCACCTAATGCGGCAACAAATAATGCGGCAATAACCACTGCGGCAACAAATAATGCGGCAACGGAGTCCCGATCCGATGACCAAGCGGCACTCAGCTATACCTATGGGGAGCTGTTGCAAAAAGGTGGTTTTTTCCCCCGCGCCATAGAAGCCCTGCAAACGCAAGGACACTTTCACTATTCACTCTGGGAGGCCGCCGCAACCCCTGCCGCAAACAATGCGGCAACAAACAATGCCGCAACCCCTGCCGCACCTCCTGCCGCAAACAATGCGGCAACAAACAATGTCGCAACCCCTGCCGCACCTCCTGCCGCACCTAATGCGGCAATAGCCACTGCGGCAACAAACAATGCCGCACCTCCTGCCGCACCTAATGCGGCAACAAACAATGTCGCAACCCCTGCCGCACCTCCTGCCGCACCTAATGCGGCAACAACCACTGCGGCAATAACCACTGCGGCAACAAATAATGCCGCAACCAAGAACGCTGTGCCCTGCTGGATTTCAGTCACCCTCGAGAAGGTTCGCAACCCAACCCGCAGCCGAGCAGGACAAGCCGAGACACCCCCAACCGAACACCTGCAGATGACCGCACGCTTTCGTGCGCATAACCTGACCGAAGCATGGATTCCCAATGTGTGCCAATTGCTTGTGGTGCTGGAAAAGATTGCCCAAAAGTGTCAACTGCCCATCGATCGCCTCGTGATCGAGTCGTGGTCGCTCACCATGCGGGCAGAAGACCCCAAGGTTGCTGCCATCCTCGAGATGGTCAACCAACGCAGTGCCCTCGCCGAGCCACCCGACCCGCCACACAGTAACCAACCGAAGGCGGCAAAAAACGATAAACCGGACAGGGAAATTATTGCCGCTGCCCTCGACGCCTTCGTTTCAACCCATGCCATCGGAATGCGAACAATCGACGGATTTGGTGCCGAGGACGTGCTCGACCAGCTCTATGCCAGCACGCAGGGAGACCCCTCCTATCGAGGCATCACCCCCGCCTTCATTCTGGGGGTGATGGTAGGGTTGCCCCCAATGTCGGCATCCGTGCCCCCGCGCGTGGTAATTGCCCGCGCCGCCAACCTTCTTGCCCGCACCCCCTCCACAGGAACAACCAACACCCACGTCATTGAAACAGGCATCCGGTTGCAACACGCATGGCAACGAAGCCAGCAAGCCAGTGAAGCCGCAAAACTCATTGTTTGTTTTCCGCAGGGTATCAGCGCGGCGACATTTCGACCAACACCCGCCCTCACGCCGAGCCGCACGAACGAAGGCCCTGCGCAAGAAGAGGGGCATGAAAACGCGCAAGAAGAGATGCAAGAAGACGACTTAACCAGCGTCAAGACCATGCTTGCGTCCGTGCTAGACCACCACCGACAAACCCCATCCAGTCGACGCCTGTACGCCGATCAGATCACCGAGCAGGGGCTGTTTGCCGTCTATGCCCGCTCGGTAGGCAACCAGCACCAATTGCTGATTGCCCTGCCCACCCTAACCCTCACGGCAATCAGTGGTCTGCTGCAAACGGTGCAACAGAGGCAACACAACCTTGCAACCCCCGATTACACCTCGATCGTGTTTCACGCGACCCAAACCGCCGATCTCAGTGAGGCACAGGCCGTGAGCGGGCAACCTATAACGATACCGCTTCCTGTTCCGCCGCCTTCGATCAATTTCCAACCCGACCC
Source organism: Alphaproteobacteria bacterium (assembly GCA_022599995.1). Classification (GTDB taxonomy): domain Bacteria; phylum Pseudomonadota; class Alphaproteobacteria; order CBDBCS01; family JAHZLG01; genus JAHZLG01. Next base: position 3,703 of record JAHZLG010000088.1, read on the forward strand.
GTTTGGCTACTTCCGCATCAGTCGTCATCGCCGCGCCCAATTGCATATCGAGCACGCCTTTGGCGAAACCTCGCTGAATGCCTTCGTCGCACACCCCCCTCGCGCCCATCGCGCCCATCGCGATGCCGATGCCGCCCCAACGAGCGACCAAACAGGCACACCCCTAGCAACCAAAACCAAAACCAAAACCGACACCATGCCCGAGACCATGCCCGAGACCATGCCCGAGACCATGCCATCGAACGAATCCGAAACCATCGAGAGAACATTCCATGCCGCGACGGTGATACTCCAGCAGCATCAGGTAGGCACGCCCGCCCACGCGGTGTATCTCGGTGCCCAACTGGCGTCGACCGCATGTTAGGCCACGACAATCGCCATCGAACGCCACGCGCGCGACCCACAAGACCCCTCGGCAATTGGGGGGTGACACGATGAAAACATTCTTTCTTTTCTTCGATATTGGCTGGACGCTGGTCTACTCCGAGGCCAATGACCATGCGGGCAAAGGGCCTGCCACAACCATCGTCAATCGCCTCTTGCAAGGCGGCGGATCACCGCAATGGCGCGATCAGAGACAGGCCATCAAACACTTGTTGCTGGAGCAAAACCACCAAACCGCAACAGGGTGGGCTAATGCCCTGAAAGACATTCTTTCCAATACATCCGGAGACACGAGTGCCCTTGTGCAACGCGAAACAGAGCTGATCAGGGAGACTGCCGAGTACGCATGGAAACAACAGCTTAAAGCACCGAAGCCGATGCCCGATGCAAACAGCATAGTGCAATGGGCTCTCGATATTGCTGGACGTCAGCATCACGCGCCCGCAAACAATCACTATCGCATCGCCGGTGTCGGGATAATATCGAACATCACACCGCCGTACTTTCAAGGGGCGTGCAAGGCAGTGCCCGCCCTCGATGATGACCGATTGGTGCGTGTCCTGTCCTATGAGCAGGGGGTGTCGAAGCCCAACACAGACCTCTATGGGATAGCCCGTGAACGCATGTCCCAATTTCTCGGAACCGCCGATGCCAATGCCTCCGTCACCCCAGTGATGATCGGCGACTCCATGAAAAACGACATTGAACCCGCCGCCGCGCTGAAGTTTGCCACGGTCTACCTTCCCTATTCTCCCGCCTCACCCTCTGAGAGGGAACAACCCTCTGAGAGGGGACAACCCCCTGAGAGGGGACAACCCTCTGAGAAGGGACACCCCCCTATCACTAACCTGCCTGCCTTGCTGGAAGCCTGTGGTCACTAGCAATTCGCTCCGTGCCTCTCCCCTTACCTTACCTCCCTTGGAATCTGCCCCATGCAGCTCGAAACTGTGCGTCCGCTCGATCGTCATCACATCATCGCAACGCTCAAAACGGTCGCCCTGCGCGATCAACCCAACCACCAACCCTATGCCCACGCGTCAATAACGTACTGCGTCATCACCCCCAACATGGCAAAACAGCTGTTACGTCCAGCCCAACGCTATGCCATCACCAGCACGCTCGATCACCAAACCCAGTTGCGCGATGCCCTTGCTGCCCTTCCGACCCCGACCCCCATCGACCCCTTCTTTGCCGAGGAACAAATAGGCGCCGTGCAATTTCGCGTCGTCGGAGAAGAAGCCGACCGCATTCTGATGCCCCCAATCATCGAATACGACACCTTCCATGCCACCAGCAAAGGAACGGAGGCGAGTAAGCGAAATCAAGGCGAGCAGTACATTGTTGCCGACGGCCTTCATCGCGTGGTAAGTGCCCTTGAAGCCAATCGCCCCTTCGCGATCATCGTGGTGGAAGGCATGCCCGACACCATGCCGTATTACGCTGATCCCGAACCCATCGGATGGGACGAGATTCCACGGGTTGCCGAACGCCCGAAAAACCTTACCGACCGCAAGGTCTATCGCG
>JAHZLG010000089.1 GCA_022599995.1 Alphaproteobacteria bacterium
ACTCACCGACCACAGCGGGAAGACCATAGATTTTCGCAATGTCATCCTGATTATGACCTCGAATGCGGGGGGCGTCGCCATGACCAAAGGTGCTATCGGGTTTGGACGCGAGATGACCAGCGAGAAAAACACCGAGGCCCTCAACGAATACTTCACCCCCGAATTCCGCAACCGTCTGGATGCGATCATCGGCTTCGACCATCTCAACGAAGAGGTGCTCGACAAGGTATTGGACAAATTCATGCTGCAACTGGAGAACCAGCTATCCGAGCGCAGGGTCTTGCTGGAAGCAACCAGTGCTGCGCGGCAGTATCTCATTCGGTCGGGGTACGATCGAGCAATGGGGGCACGCCCGCTGGCGCGGGTCATTCAGGAGCAGGTCAAGCGACGGCTCGCCGATGAAATCTTGTTTGGCGAGCTTACCGGCGGCGGCGTGATGCGAATCGACTTTTCCGAGACGACCCAAGAACTGACCTTCGAATTGGTCGAACGCCCCAAAAAGCGGGAGAAGGGCAAGGGACGCTTGCCTGCCACGGTCGCGGCTACCCCCTCCGATACATAAGGTTTCGCACCACAACGGCGGGAGATGCAGGGGGTGGGCAGCGAATGGGGGGAAGTAGCGAACGGGGGGAAGTAGCGAACGGGGGCAGCGAATGAGGGGAAGTAGCGAATGGGGTGATTGTGCCCCATCTTCCCCGTCTTGTCGTTTGTCGTTGCCTCACACTTTCATTGCCAACACAGTGGCAACTCGCTGCGCGCGGATTGGCAATTCATCGCCAGTGATCGCCCACTCAGTGCCCGCAATAGCCAAAGCGATGCGTTGTGTGCCATGCGCGACTCGAGGGCATCCGTATCCCAAATCGCTTCTCCCTGACCCGCAAGGAGTCGTCGCGTGACCAACATACTGTTTCTTGGATACGGCTATGTCGCCCAAAGCTTAGTGCAGCGCATCAAAGCCAATGACATGCCGGATTCGATTGCCGATGTCCTTGGCACGGCGCGTCTGTTTGCCACCTACCGCAAGCAGGGGGCATCCTTCGACCTCATGCAAGAGCATGGCGTCCAACCAATTGATTTCGCCGCACCTTTGCCATCCCCCGAAGAGGGACGAGAACTGCCCCGCTGGGACATCGTGATCTGCTCGATCCCGCCTGTGCTCGCCGAGGCCGAGAAGAGCGGTGCCTCGCCGATCGTCTGCCCCGCCCTGCAATGGTTGCAAGCGACACAGCACGCGCGCCCCGCAAGCCCGGCAAGCGCAACAAGCAATACACCCTTGAGGCAGACGACCGCCGCCACGAATCCGCCGCCCACTATCATCTACCTTTCCACCACCGGGGTTTATGGCGACCACCGCGGGGAATGGGTGAACGAGCAATCACCAAGTCACAACCCCGTGCCCCGCAGCCGGGCTCGATTGGTCGCGGAAGAACAATGGCAAGAGCACTTTCCCCAAGCATGGGTGCTCCGGCTTGCAGGCATCTACGGGGCAACCCGCAACCCCTTTCGGCGACTCCGCCAGAACAAGGCCGTGGCCATCGAGAAAATCGGCTATGTTTCAGGACGCATCCACGTTACAGACATTGCCTCCTCAATCCTTGCTGCCATCGTCCATGACCACCAAGTGGCATCGACGAAAGCCGAGGGGGCACAAGAATCGACGCCCGCAAAAGATAATCCTCGCGTGGTGAATGTTGTCGATGACCTCCCGGCTTCTCCTGCGCGGGTGATGCGGTATGCGGCAACGATCGGGGGGTATCCCCCTCCTCGGACGGTTCCCTACGCCGAGGCCGCGGCTGACGGCACCTTGACCCCTATGGCAGCGTCCTTCTATGCCCAATGCCGCCGCGTCCAAAACAAACGGCTCCACCGCCTGCTTGCCGAGGCCGGGATGCGCCTGCGGTATCGCGATTATCGTGCGGGATTGCGAACGATCTGGGACGCCGCAGGCTAATCCCCACAAACGTCACCGCCTCCTGTGCCCGATGCTCAATGGGCATCCGCCCAGTGCCGCCCGACGCCCGCATCGACAGTCAGTGGAACAACAAGCCCGACATCGCCGCCCGCCGCCGAGACCATCACGTCGCGCACCTTCTCCACGACTGAATCGACTGCGCTGTCATCGACTTCGAACACCAATTCGTCGTGCACCTGCAGCAGCAGGCGGCAATGATTGCCCTGCCGCAATTCGAGAGGCAGTTGCACCATCGCCCGCTTGACCAAATCTGCCGCAGTGCCCTGTATTGGCGCGTTGATCGCCTGCCGCTTCGCATGCTCGCGCACCATCGGGGCACTGCTGGCAATCCCGGGTAAGTACACCCGTCGCCCATACATGGTCTGCACATATCCTTGCTGTTTGGCCGCCTCGGTGATCGTTTCCATGTAGGCACTGATACCGGGGAATCGCTCGGTGTATGCCCGCAGGTAATTGCGTGCCTCTTCCATTGTGCACCGCAGCTGGCGTTTCAATCCAAACGAGGAAATGCCATAGATGATACCGAAATTGATGGCTTTGGCGCGGCGACGATACTCGGCGACATCGCCGCGTGTCACGGTCTCAGCACCAAAGATGGCTTGGGCTGTGGCAAGGTGAATATCGACTCCCTCGTCGAAGGCTGCAATCATTTGGGGTATCCCGGCAATGTGGGCAAACAACCGCAGCTCGATTTGGGAGTAGTCGAAAGAGATCAACTGGCATCCGTCGGGGGCAACAAACCCCGCGCGGATGCTCTTGCCGTCAGGGGTGCGCACCGGAATGTTCTGGAGATTCGGGTTAATGGCACTCAGCCGCCCGGTCTGCACTGCGGTCGTCTGAAACATGGTATGGACGCGGTCATCGTGGTCGCGGGCCCCAAGCAGGGCATCGATATAGGTCGATTTGAGCTTCGTCATGTGACGCCACGCAAGCACGTGATCGGCGATCGCATGCCCCTGTTCGGAGAGGACAGTCAACACATCAACCCCGGTGGCACGTTGCTTGTTCTTTTTCGTGTTGCCGTGGGATTCCAGTTTCATGTCGCCAAACAGCACCTCACCGAGCTGCTTCGGCGAGCCGATGGTGAACTCCTTGCCTGCCGCCGCGAATATCTGTTGCTCGAGGGAGGCCGCGCGCTGGGCAAAATCATCGCCAAGCTTCGAGAGGTGATCGGGGGCAAGCTTCACGCCGATCCGCTCCATCGAACGGAGGACTGGCACCAGCGGCAGATCAAGCTCAAGCAACACACGGTGCATGCGCGCCCGGTGGACCGAACCCATGAGACGGGGATGAAGATGGAGCATCACCTGATTCAAGGTTGCCGCCGCGGTCTGCGGGGTGTGTGCGGGGATATCGGGAGCCTCGTCTGCCGGGCTTGTGGTCGCCTCGTCATTCTTTGCGGAGGACGCTTTGGCAGGACGTGTTTTTGTCGGGCGCGGATCGAGGGGCAGCAAGCATTCCTTCATCACTGCGCCGTCGATCAAGCCACTGCGCACGGCTATCGTGGCGACATCGTGCGGGTTGCTCGTCCACGCCGCCTGTATGTCTGCCAACGGGTCGGGGGACGGCTTGCTCCCGGCCGCAGTGATAAAGGAGAGCGTCTCGATGCCGATCGCATGGGCACGCATCGTGATCCCATAGGCGGCTGCGAGGTCACAGAGCTGGCGCGTGTCCGAGACGAGGAGGGTCACCGCCGCATTCCCAATCAAGGCATGCAGGCGAGCATCGTGGGCATCGAGGAGGTGATGACAAGCAGCACTGGAGGGTTCGCCGTGGGAAGACGGTGCGATTAGCGGCGACAACCCCGAGAGCAGGTAGCAAGAAGGCAGCCGGGCTGGCGTCGTGTCTTTCGTCGACAGTCGGGGGGCCACTGGGGTAAGTGCCATCACCGAAGGCGACCGTTTCATGTCAAACGGCAGTGCATTCGACGAGGCCTGCGATGGCAGTGCGGACTCCAACGGCAAGGCGGCCTGCAACGGCAGTGCGGCCTGCAACGGCAGTGCGAGCAATACGGTTGCCGATTCTTCCTCGGGGGCATCGGGGAGTGGGGCATGTAAGGACAGCAGGTCGGGTGAAGCCCCTGCCTTCGCGGCCTGATCCTCGGTGGGTGACGGATGATTGGCAGGGCTGCCGGGCAGCCGACTGTCGACAATAGCGTCTGCGGTAACCGGTAACACCGTGCCGGCTGTTACCTCCGCGCTCGCGGCTATCGTGGCATCTGCATGCGCCTGATGCCCTGCACTTGAGCCATGGCTGCCCCCTGCCTCTTCAGCAGATCGAGAGGAGCTGCTCGTTGCCTGCGCCCCCCCCTGCAACAGGGCTGCGTGTCTTCTTTGCAACTGGCGCATGCCATAGCGTTCAAAGAAGGCGCGCAGGGTCGGCGGATCGGGCTGGCGATGGAACAGCTCATCCAGCGGCACCGGCAATGGCACGTCGTTCTTCAACGTCACTAGCTGTTTCGACATCCGCGCCATGTCCGCAAATTCGATCAAGCTTTCGCGACGTTTCTTTTGCTTTATCATTGAGGCATTGCTGAGCACGGCCTCCAATGAGCCGTACTCTTGGATCAGCGATGCCGCGGTCTTGATGCCAATGCCGGGGACGCCGGGGACATTGTCCGCCGAGTCGCCCGCCAACGCCTGCACATCGATCACCCGATCCGGCGATACGGCGAATTTATCCATGACCTCGGGGGCGCGAATGATCAGTTCCTTGGCGGGGTCGAACATGAGCACGCGATCGGACACCAATTGCATCAGGTCTTTGTCGGAGGAGACCACCACGATCTCGTCCACGATGGCGAGGGCTTCGCGGGCATAGCTGGCGATCAAGTCGTCGGCTTCGAAGCCTTCTACCTCGATGACGCTGAGGTTGTAGGCACGGGTTGCCTCGCGGGCGATGGCGAATTGGGGGATCAGGTCTTCCGGAGGCGGCGGCCGATGGGCTTTGTACTCCGCATGGATTTGATTGCGAAAGGTATGGCGGCTGACATCGAACACCACGCCGACCGCCTCGGGGTTCCACTGCTGCATCACTTTTTGCAGCATCGAGCAATACCCATAGACGGCATTAGTCGGCGTGCCATCGGGGGCGGTCATCGGCATCCGCAGGGCAAAGAAAGAGCGGAAAATAAACCCCGACGCGTCGATGAGCAGGCACTTTTTGGTCATGGATAGCAGTCTGGGAAAGAAACCGGATGGCAAGGCCCCTTGCACGCAAGACGCCCTCACCTTGTGGTCAGGATAAGCCTCAGCCCGCACAAAAAACAGACTGCGCACGGATCGGGCGGCGACAACCTTGACGAAGCCCCTCCCCTTCACGTACTATCGGGACATGGTGGCAACTCTGCATTCCTCGGACGAGCAAAAATATTTCCGTTTTGCCCTTGCCATTTCACTGTGGTCGCATGCAATTATTCTGCTGTTCAACACCTATAGCATCCCGTGGCGCGAGCCGATCGCCCCCGACCCAGCCCCTGCCTATGAGGTCATTTTTTCCTCACCGAGCGAGGCGGCGGTTGCCTCAACCGCCCAAGCCGATCCGGTCAATCAAGCCGCTTCCGTGAACGATTCGCCTTCATTGGCAGCCGAGCCCCAAAGCAACGATGCAACGACCGATCCTATAACGCTGCCCCCGAGCAACTTAGACACCAATCAGCAACTCCCCAGCGCCGAGATAGCGGATTCTGATCCCTCGCTTGCCTCCCTGCCGACACCGAGCAGGGAAGAGGGCGGTCAGGATACCGTCCCCCTCGTTCCCGCCCCCCCCGAACAACAAGGGCCTGCCGCGCCGGATGCGGGCGACACCGCCGTGGAGCCACCCAACCTGAATGACCTAGACACGAACGCCCTGATTGCGTCTCCTATAAGGAAACCCGCGCTTCTTCAAACAGTAAGCACGGTGAGCCTCCCCAATCCCATTCGCAAGCCGGACAGCCTCACCGCGGGCAAAACGACCGTGCTTCAAACAGCCGTTGTTCCCCCCACGGACACCAGCGACGAGACGACGCCCCCCGACCCTGCCGATGATCAGGTAACAACCGCTTCTACTGACGGATCGACCCAAGATGCGGCGGACTCCGTCGACCCTCTGACGGCTGCCGAGAACATCCTGTCCTCGCTGCCGTCTTTGCCTTCCGACGCGGATGCGGATGCCTCTCTGGCGGCGGCTGAGGAGGCCGAACGCACAGATGGGGAGACTTCCACCGACACTGCCGAAGACAACGCCTCCGGGGACGCCGCAAGCAGCGAGGACAGTGCTTCATCGACCGAATCTTTGCTCGATGCCATCGACATCGCCCTGTCTGCCGACACCGAGGCTTCCGCCGCTGACGATGGCCTCGACAAGGATGGGCTGCCGATCATCCCCCCTGAGCAGGCAGACGCCCCGCCCCCGCCCCCATTGACCCTCACCCAAGCCGAGCGCAATGCACTGATCGCGAACCTTACGCCTTGCTGGAGCCCACCGATTGGCGCACCCGAAGCCGAAAGCCTGATCGTTAATCTGCAAATCACCTTGGATGTTTCAGCCGAGGTGCTGTCCATTCGTGTTCTTGATGATCGCCCGACCGACCGTTACTTTCAGACCGCTGTTGCCAGTGCCCGCCGTGCTTTGCGCAACCCTCGGTGTCAGCCTCTGACCTTGCCCAAAGAAAAGTACGAGCTTTGGAAAACGACTATCATCCGCTTTGACCCGCAGGAGATGCTCGGCTATGGGCAGTAACACGATGCGACATACTTCTTTGTTCTTATGGATGGTTGCCCTGTGTTTCACGTGGCACGGAGAAGCAGCATATGGACAGCTGCAGATCAGCGTCACGACCGGCTTCATTGAACCCCTCCCGGTTTCCGTGGTCGGCTTTACGGTGAGCGATGCGATCGATGCCTCCGAAGGCGCAATCGACCCCGACGCGGATGCCCTACCCGACACCGCAGCAACCTCCCTATCGACCCCCGAAGCCCAAAATCGTGCCCTCGCAGCCACGATCCCGGCGATTATCCGTGCTGACTTAGAACGCTCGGGGTTGTTTCGCCCCATCGACCCGTTAGCCTTCTTGGTGGATTCGGTTGATTTTGGCACCGTGCCCGATTTCAGCAACTGGCGGCCACTTGGTGGCTCGGCGTTGTTGTATGGGGATATTCGCCGCGACCAAAATGCCCCCGAGGGCTCGGTTGATCGCCTCGAATTGCGGTTTCACCTTTGGGACGTCTTTGCCCAACGCTACATCATGGGGCGGCGATTCACCTTCGATCGGGTTGATCATCGCCAGATCGCCCATCGTATTGCGGACAACATCTATCAGGCCCTCACCGGGGAGTCGCCCTATTTTAATACCCGCCTGCTCTACATTGAGGGAATAGGAGACGCAAGACGGCTTGCCATCATGGACTCTGATGGTGCCAACCTTCGTTACCTGCCCAGCGGGGAGGGTGTTCCCCTCACGCCACGCTTCTCGCCTAATCAGCAATCGATTACCTATCTTGCGCTCTCCGACAAGGCCCTGCGCGTCTTTCTGTACCGCCTTGATACGGGCATCCGCGAGAATCTCGGGCTTGAGGGGCTGTCCTTTGCCCCACGCTTTGCCCCATTGCAACAGTCCGTGGTGTTCTCGTATGCCAAGCCCGACGAACCCGCCAACGTCGATATTTGGACGATGAACCTTATCTCGCGCCGGTTCGAACGGTTGACACGGCATCCTGCCATTGATGTCTCCCCCAGCTTTTCGCCTGATGGGACGCAAATTGCCTTCAGTGCCGATCGCGGCGGCACCCAGCAAATTTATATCATGGATGCCGACGGCGAAAACATCGAGCGCATCACCTTCGAGGAAGGACGGTTTGGCACGCCTGTCTGGTCTCCTCGGGGCGACTTGATCGCGTTTACTCGGCAAACTGGGAACAAATTTGCCATTGGCGTCATGCGCACTGATGGCACCGCCATGCGGATTCTCGATGAGCGGTGGCATGTCGAGGGGCCGACGTGGTCACCGAACGGGCGGGTGTTGGTGTATTACTCCGAGTATCCGTCCGACTCCGGGGTTTATGGGCAGCTCCATTCGGTTGACATCACTGGTTATAACAAGCGCGACATTCCGACTCCGGGGTCTGCCTCTGACCCAGCGTGGTCACCGTTGCTCGACAACTAGCAAGCCGACGGACACTGGTGTCGGGGACACTGGTGTCCCTACATTGATGCCGCAAACAATCGGGGCACTCATGTCCGCTAGTGTCCGCTGGTGTCCGGGACACTCGTGTCCGGGGCACTAGTGTCCGGGGCACTAGTGTCCCTACATTGATGCCGCAAACAATCGGGGCACTCGTGTCAGGGCACTAGTGCCCGCTAGTGTCCGGGACACGAGTGTCCGCTGGTGTCCGGCGTTACGACGAGGGGTGCATCTTATGGGCAAAGACGTCCAGGTCGTTCCACCCTTCGGCATCGAGCATCGAACGAATCGGGAGGAAGCCAAAGCACGCCTCGGCAAGCATCCAACGATTTTCCCGCTTCAGCTGCGCCTCAAGGGCTGCAGCCAGCTCGTGGAGGTAGATCACATCAGCCGCCGCATAGGCCATCTGCGTGTCGGTGAGGGTGTCGCGTCCCCAGTCCGATGACTGTTCTTGCTTGTTCATGTTCACGCCGAGTATCTCCTTGCACAGATCGTTCAATCCATGGCGCGGCGCATAGGTGCGTGCCAGGTGCGATGCTATCTTCGTGCAAAACACGGGTGCCGTCATGACCGCATAGCTTGCCCAGAATCGGGCGACGTCGAACCGGGCAAAATGAAAGATTTTTGTGACGTGCTTCGCCATGAGCAAGGTGGTGAGCTCCTGCGGGCGTTTCGTCATCCCGTCGACACGGCTATTGCCACTGATGATCCCTGCTCCCTCGTTGTTTTTGGCGATTCGGACAAGGTGACACTGCTTATCGGCGGTTGCGACCTGCACCAAACACAGTCGGTCGCGTTGCAGGTGAAGCCCTGTTGCTTCACTATCGATGGCGACGGCACTCCCTGCGTCGAGGGAGGCGGTGAATCCGCTTGGCAGATCGCCTTCGTGAAAGAATATTTTCGGGGAGATATCTGACATTTGGTCATCACAAGAGAAAAGGTTGCGGGTTAATATAACCCTCGGGTGACGGCGCCGTCCTGCGGTTGTAGCTCCTGCAAGACCTCATTGGTGTCCCCTGACAGCAGGACGCGTCCCTCTTGCAACAGCACCAGCTTGTCGCACACATCGAGCAAAGAAGAGGAGGAGAAAAACAATATCACTGTCTTGCCGCCTCGCCGAAGCCCGCGGATCGTGTCCAACATACGGCTGATATTATAGGAATCGAGCCCCGCAAGCGGTTCGTCTAGCACCATAATCTGGGGCGACCGATACAGTGCCCGTGCCATCCCGATCTGCTGCACCAAGCTTTGGCCGAGCACAATGCCGGATGGGTCGAACACCGGGGTGTGCATCCCCAAATCGAGCGCCGCGACCTGATCATTGATCCCCGCACGCACCAGTGCCTCTTCAATCTTTTCTTCGTGAATGGCGCGCTCGAAGCGGCAGACATTCTCGGCGATTGTCCCACTGAGCAATTCGACGTGCTGAGGAAGATAGCCAATGTTGCTATTGACCCATAGGGGGTTCCACACACTGATCAGCTCACGGTCGAGTTTGAATTCGCCCTGAAAATGCGACCACGTGTTAGCGACTGTTTGGGCGATCAACGATTTGCCGCAAAGATTTGGTCCCACAAACCCCGTGATGGTCGACGACCGCATCTCGACATTCAGCCCCTCAACCAGCAACCTGTCCTGTGTGGGGTGCAGGATGTCAACGCCCTGCATGCTTATGTAGCCGCTAAAGCCAATGCCCACCGGCACCAGCGGTTTTGGCTCTTTCTTGCGCGCCTTTTTCCCAGTCGACCGCAACACCCTGCCCGCTCGAATGCCTTGGTTTCGTGTCAACAGCAGGGAATTCGTGCGTTCGAAAACGCCAAACATCAGTGCCGAAAAGACCAGTGCCACCACCATCTTATCCAGCTGATCGATATGCAATTCGGTTACCCCCAGAAAACCCGTCAACACCAAAACCATGCCGATTTGAATGTAACTGCTTGTCGCCGCATGAAATCGCGCAATGCCAAGAGAGCCGTGCGTCTCCACATGCTGCGTAGGCACCCAGCGCGCGACGAGATTGTTCAAAATCTGCATCATGTGAATCGGAAAGCGTGTGTCCGCAATTTGCTGCTCGATCGAATCATTGATCGAGCTCGTCGATTCCCAGCTCGGCACTGAGGTTCGCAACCAGACAACGTTCAAGACGACGATGATGAGAATGCTCAGCGAGCCTAACCCCAGCACAATGCCATACATCGGGTGAATAACGTACAGGGCAATCGGGTAGACAATACTTGCCAAGGCGAAGTCCAAGAAAATGAACGGCCCGCCTGACAGCCAGTATCTTCGCCAGCTTCGCAAGGTGACCAGCGGTCTCGTTGTGACTTTTGCATTCTTCTCGCGGAAATTCAGAAACGCCGGGACAGCGAGGGATTCATCATATTGCCGCGCCACAATTTGCAACAGCATGTAACGGAAGAAATACAGCACGAGTGCCCCCACAACCGAGATACTGAACAAGACGAGCTCGTCGCTAAACAGCGCATTATTCGGCAGCTGGAAGAGGGCATCGATGCGAAAAACACCAAACGTCAGCACTGCCACCGCGAGCCA
>JAHZLG010000090.1 GCA_022599995.1 Alphaproteobacteria bacterium
GTTAGGGACTTTCTGTCTGTTGCCGGCGATGTCACGTTGGCTTCTCCCTCCTGTTTCCTTGGTCTTTTCCAACAACCATGCCTTCTTCTTATCGTGTCGCCATTAACGGCTTTGGCCGCATCGGTCGTCTTTATCTTCGTTCTCACCTGGAATCGCGACCGGATGGTGTTGAAATTGTTGCGATCAATGATTCCTCCCCTCCATCGACTGCCTCCCACCTTCTGAAATACGATTCCGTCCATGGAGCTTTGGGGCGGGATGTCGAAGTGAAAGACGACCGTCTTATCGTCGACGGCAAGAGCATCCGTTTTACGTCGCAACGCGAACACCGCCTGATCGATTGGTCGGAATTAGACGTAGATTTGGTGGTAGAGTGCACAGGGCGTTTTACTGACCGTGCCGCCGCCGCAGGACATTTGACCTCGGCGGATCGCCCAAGGGGTGCAAAAAAGGTCTTGATCTCGGCACCGGGAAACAATGCCGATGCGACGGTTGTTTATGGGGTCAATCATCAAACCCTTAGTGCCGCGCACGCCATCATCTCGAGCGCCTCTTGTACCACGAATTGCCTTGCCCCAGTGGCGTCAGTCTTGCACACGGAGATCGGCATCCTTCGGGGGTACATGACCACTGTACATGCTTATACGGGCGATCAACGCGCGGTAGATGGATCACACACTGATCTGCGAAGAGCACGTGCAGCGGCACAGTCGGCTATCCCAAGCACGACGGGTGCTGCAAAGGCATTAGGCCTGGTCATCCCCGACTTAGCCGGCAAGCTGGGGGGCAGCGCAGTGCGTATTCCCGTCCCTAATGTGTCGATGGTTGATCTTACTTTTGATGCGGCGCGCGATGTGACGGCCGATGAGATCAATGGGTTGATGAAGGATGCCGCACAGGGCTCCCTCCGTGGCGTGCTCGAGTACTGCGATGAGCCGTTGGTCTCTATCGACTTCAACCACAACCCGTCGAGTGCCGTCTTCGATTCAAGCGGCACCCAGGTCATCGACGGACGTTTTGTCCGTGTGCTCGCGTGGTACGACAATGAGTGGGGATTTTCCAACCGTCTGGTTGATGTTGCCTCCCACCTGGCGACTCTGTGACCTGCTCTGGCGACTCTGTGACCTTCTCTGGTAAAGACGCGCGTGCTGTCCGCACCATGGCGTCGTTGCATAAGGCTCTCTTCTTCTCTTCAGCCGCTGCCGATCTATGCTGATTGCCCCTTCAATCCTTGCCGCGGATTTTTCCAACCTCGGCGCTGCTCTTGCCGCCATCGGCAACGCCGATGAAGTGCACCTCGATGTCATGGATGGTCACTTTGTCCCCAACCTGACGTTTGGCCCTCCGCTTATCGCTTCTCTGCGCAAGCACACCGAACTCCCCTTCGATGCCCATCTGATGGTCACAAACGCGGAGACCTGCTTTCAAGACTATATCCGAGCAGGGGTGACGCGATTGACCTTTCACGTGGAAGCTGTCTCCCATCTCGACTCGCTCATTCATGCGACGAAATCCGCCGGCATAGAGGTCGGCATTGCCCTTAATCCAACGACCCCGCTGACGGTGCTCGAGCAAGTGTTGCCGATGCTCGATCTCGTGTTGTTGATGTCGGTAAACCCCGGCTTTGGCGGGCAAAAATTTATTCCCTACGTGATGGACAAGATTGCTCGCTTGCGCCGTATCATCGATGACTTGGACGCCGCCACGCGGCCGAGGATCAGCGTTGACGGCGGCGTGACGGCCGCCAATATTGCGGAAATATCGCGTGCCGGAGCCGATATGGTTGTCGCGGGCTCGGCTGTTTTTGGTGCGCCAGAAGGGTGCAGCCATGCGATCAGGCACCTCAAGCAATTGTGCGCAGCTTAGCCGCCTCCATGCCTGTTTCTGCTCGCGGAGGGCCCTGCACGCATGATTGCCCGGATGCGCGCGTTTCACGTGAAACGTTTTGCGTGGCCGACAACCGTGCGCGTTTTTTCTGATCTTTGCTGCGTTGCATGGTATTCCACCTTAGAGCTATGCTTCACGTGAAACGCCTTCTTCTGAGACTTTGGGAACCGTGCTTATGAATGCCTCCGTTGCTGGATCACGCCGCCTTTTGGTTGGTAACTGGAAGATGAATACCCTCCACGATGAGGCGCAAGGATTAGCCAACGAGTTGCTCACCCTGTACGAGTCAGGATACGAGCAGTCTTCCATTGACGTGATCATCTGCCCGCCCCATGTGCACCTGACAACAGTCGCGGTTGCTATCAAGGACGCCCAACGCCAACCGAATTTGCCCTTACTTGCCTCAACAACCAGTTTTATGCTCGGGGCACAGGATTGCAGCCACCGCGCGCATCAAGCAAGCACGGGTGATGTTTCGGCAAAAATGCTCAGAGACATTGGGGCTGAGTGGGTCATCATCGGTCATTCCGAACGCAGGCAGTACCACGGTGAGGACGACACACGTGTCTACGAAAAATTCATCCAGGCGAAGCGGTTTGGGTGCAACCCTATCGTCTGTGTTGGTGAGGACGAGGCCTGCCATCAGCTGGGGATGGATGCCGTAACGGCGCATTTGTCCCAGCAATTGTCCCAGTTCACATCCCAGCAATTGTCCTTGTTCACGACACATGATGATTTCTTTCCTTCCTCTGCCCCATTGGTCATTGCCTACGAACCGATTTGGGCGATTGGCACCGGGAAGGTGCCCGCCCCTGAAAGCATTGCCGCGGTCATGCAACACATCCATCAATTGTTGCCTTCGGCACTGATTCTTTATGGGGGGTCGGTCAATCCAGGTAACACGGGCATGCTGGCAACCATCCCCTTCCTCAGTGGTTTCCTTGTTGGCGGTGCCTCTCTTTCGAGTGCCTCCTTTTTGAAGATTCACGCCCTTTTTGCTTCGGCAATTTCTGCTGACAACTAACCTTATTGTAGCCTGCTGCTCGACCACATTCCTTCTTGTCTGCTGATGTGGTTTCTGTCACATTCGATTCGACTGGAACCAGGGTCTCTCCTCAAAACCCTTGCTGATGGTTCAGTGCGATTTGGATCATTAACCTTGAATCGCCGTGTTCAGGAAGAATCTCCGAAACACCGGGTGCTGGGTTGTCGATATGATGCAATGCGGTGTTTATGCGCAACTGTTCATTCGGCGCATAGGATAACCAGTATATGCGGCTCTCTTGCACGGCCTCTCTGAGGTCATCGTTTTGGTCGCAATTGATGGCCGTGTCTCCGGTTGTTTCGTCCGCGATGGTGTAGGACGCTCGGAACACACCTCCACACCAAACGTTGTAATCGAGGCGGTCGAATCGCTCAACGAAAGCGGCAAGCGTCCATCTTTTGATGGCGACTCTGACCCCAGCATACCCGCCGCGTTGTTGAAACTCGCGATAGAGCCCTTCACCCCATTCCTCGTCAGCTCTCGCCTCGGGTGGCGAAGCGGCGCGCGCCGCTTGTGAGGCAGTTTCGATCAGCCCCGACCGATAATAGGTTCCCATCGATTCACCGTGAACATTGATCTCTCCTTTGCTGTAGAGACGATGCCGCCAGCTCAAGGTGACTAGGTCACTGTAACGCTTCCCCTCCAATAAGGCGGGCGCCCACGAAGACCCCTTCCTGTTTCTCTCACCACTAATAGCAAGGTAGACGCGCGCGCCACGGTGCGTGATTCTTCCTGCAGCGGTTGGCGTATTGTTTCCCTTGGTATTAGGCGAAAGGGTGCTGACCCCGTCGGCGTCGGCGTAGTAGGCTCCATACCCCTTGAGCGGATTATTTCCTGAGAAGACGCCAATCTGTGCATCGATTGTTTTGTACCCCGCCCCAAGCACGACGCCCGTGTACAAATTGCTCGTGAGCCAGAAGGTGTACGGGGCAAATTTGGCATTATCTCCCCAGATTTGTTCCTCGTTATCGATTCCGGTGAGGCCTTTTTGGCGGCCAAACCTCCAGTGAAAATGCCACCCTCTTTGAGCATTTGGCTTGGCACTCGGTTGCTTTGTGCTCCCGATATACGCTTCGCGCACCCGTTCTTCTCCCAGATAGTAGGTTTGCGTGCCGAGGTTCTTGTACCAGTCGAGGAAGAGTGCCCCGCCATCCGCA
>JAHZLG010000091.1 GCA_022599995.1 Alphaproteobacteria bacterium
GGGGCGGGGGTGTCGTAGGATTATACCTATGACTCATCCCTTGTGCTGCAGTGAAGCCGGTGTTCTCGCACTCTATTTGGTTGCTTCGGCTGCTTCATTTGTTTCGTCCGCCTCCTCTTCGAAGAGAAAGAAAAAGGAATGCTTTCCATGGAATCATCGATGCCGGGCGTTGTGTATCCCGGCAATATTGCGTCGAGCCAACCCAAACTCACCGGGGCGCATCGTGCGGATGTTGTCATTATCGGGGCAGGGTTGTTTGGTCTGACAACCGCCCTCGAATTGGCGCGCGGCGGAGTTGATGTTGTCGTTGTCGAAGCCCGCCACGTGGGGTTTGGTGCGTCGTCACGCAATGGTGGGCAGGTTCTCACCGGTTGGCGATGGAGTCAGAAAGACATTGTGAAGCGGTTTGGCAAGGAGCAAGGACAACGGCTCTTCGACATAGCCGTGGCGGGACGCGACGCGGTGAAACAACGCGCCCAAGACTATGGGGTGTGGAGTGGCGGCTCGATGACCATTGCCGACAAGCGCAAGCACGAATCCAAATTGCGCAGCGAGCTGGACTTTGACCAGTCAGAGCACCACTACCACGGTGCCGAGTGGCTCGACAAAAAGGAAGTGGAGGCCATCACAGGTTCTCCTGTCGGGTATGGTGGCGTGCGCGACCTTGGGGCGGGGTTTATTGATTCTCCCGCCTACTTGAAGGGGCTCCGCCGGGATGCGTTGGCAGCCGGGGTACGGTTATACGAAGAATCGCCGGTGGTGCGCATCACCCCGCACGACGGTGCCCGTGGGATTGAGTCGCCTAGCGGGGTGACTATCCATACCCCCTTAGGGCATGTGGAGGCCGACCGTTGGGTCGTGGCGTGCAATGGGTATATCGGGAAGCTCGTCCCTCGATTGCAGCGTCGCGTTTTTCCCTTCACCGCCATCAACAGTGTAACGCGCCCGATGCCTCCCGATGCCGTCGAGCGTATGAAACCGTTCTGGGAGGCAGGACACTGCGTTACAGGCACAAATTTCTCGGTGAATTACTTCCGCCCGCTGGCAGGTCACCGCCTCGGTTTCGGCGGCGGGGAGATTTGGCAACGACAGGGCACAACAAACGTAGCAGACGCCACCCGCATCCTTACGAAGCATTTTCGCTACCAGTACCCGCATGCGGCACGCTTGCTCGAAGATGAGGGCTGTTTCGAGCACGTCTGGAGTGGAAAGATCGCAGTGACACCCAACCGTCTCCCTGCGATTGGGGCACAGGGAAGTATGCATTATGCCATCGGGTTTTCGGGGCTCGGCATCGCGATCACTGCCGCAGTGGCTTTGGTTGTCTCGAAGCACATTATGCAGTCGATGGAGCATACCAGCACATTTGATCCTGCGAAGGCACGCGACGATCATGCCTTGCTTTCGACCATGTCGCGATCCAGCTTCCCCCCGCTTCGCTGGACGGTGGAATTGGCTGCGCGCATCTATATAGCGCAAGACAAGTTCGGCAGCTGAGCCCCGGACGCACAATGCGACACCAGGCGCCAACGGCCTAGCTTGCGCCGACTATTACTCATGGGGGCACTATTGGGGGAGTATCACCTGCATGGTGCATGGTGCCCGGTGCCCGGTGCTGGACACTCGGTGCATGGTGCCCGGTGCCCGGTGCCCGGTGCTGGAAACTCGGCACGCGAGGCAGACCAGTCTGACCGGACTTGTGCGACCATACTAGTCTGGTGGACTAGTATGGTGGCGGAGGGAGGGGGACTTGAACCCCCGCTACCCTTTCGAGTAGACGGATTAGCAATCCGCTGCATTACCGCTCTGCCATCCCTCCGCAAGAGCAAGCGGGTGCACTATAGGTTTTCCCGTGTCTTGCTGTCAATCCGTCACGCCCGCCCTTAGGCATCGACAGACCCAGTTTGTTCCCGCGCAGTGGCAGATCAAGACAATCGGTGCCTGCAAAAGAGAGACCGCCGCGGGTGTTGAAATGCAAAAAGGGGTTCCCTACCCTGCCCGGTATGCATCTTATTCTCTCCCCCGCGAAGCGATTCCGGCTAGCACCCACAACCCTTGATGATGCCACGCCAGTTGCTAGCCTTCCCGCATGCACCTCGCCGCAATGGGATTCAAAAACCAGCACCATCTTGAGTGGATTACAAAAACTTTCTGTCCAGCAATTTGCCAAGCAATACGACCTTTCCGAGAAGATCAGTCAGCAAAGCGTTGCCTATCACGCATCATTCTCGACAAACACGCCGCACCATGCCCTGCTGGCCTTCGATGGCGATGTCTACCGCGCCATGAAACCCGAGCAATTCCCTCGCCATCTTCTCGAGCAGGCATTTCGCCAAGTGGGGATCATTTCGGGGTTCTATGGCTTCCTCCGCGCAGGTGATGGAATCCGTCCTTATCGCTTCGATATGGACAACAACAAAACAATCGCCCGGCACAAAAACCCCTATGCCTTCTGGAAAGAAGACGTCATCAGCGCACTTGCCGCGTGGGCTGCCAACCCGGCCAACGCCTCGTCGCCCATTATCAACCTTGCCTCGCAAAGTTATAGCCTTGCCCTCGAGCCCTATCTGAAGAAGTATCAATTGCAAGACCGCTTCGTTACCGTGCGATTCCTGCAGCAACGAGGTGACGCATTGGCAAATATCGGTTTGCTGGCCAAGCAGGCACGTGGCGCGATCGTTCGTCCCTTGCTCGAGAACCCAATCACCTCGATCGAGCAATTAGCCGACTTTGCCTTCGGTGACTACCGCCCTGCCCCGCAACTGGCAGCTCTCAAGGGGGGGCGGCAAATCCCTCGCACGATGACCTTTGTCCGGCCGATGCCAACGTAACAGTGTTACACCCCACGACACGACACGCACGACACCCACGACACCCTGCCGACACGCACGCGACCCACGAAACCCCTGCCTTACCGGTCTCTGGAGGGGATGCGCGCATCCTTAGCTAGCCTTCGGTGCGTCGTCTCGTCTGTCTCCCGATACTCCCTCATCTCCCATCTTTCCTACGCTCCATGTCCCTGTCTCAAGCTCGTCTCGCTTCAAACAACAAAGCCGACCGTGTGTGGAAAATCAGACGGGCAAAAACCAAAGACGTCGAGGCAATCTGCAAGCTCCGTGAAGAGGTCTGGCTCGATACATATCCCAACGAGCAGTATGGTGTTACGGTCGAAGACCTCAAACGCGTGTATCGGTTTTCTGCCCCCGATCGGCAGAAGGTCTTCCAGCAGATCGTCATCCAGAAGCCCGTCGTGGTCGTCGAGCACACCACCCTGCGCGCATCAACCGATGCAACGCCGTCGATGCTTGCCTACGCCGCGGTGGATCGTCCCACCAACGAGATTACCATGATCTACGTGCGACGAGCATGGCAGGGGCATGGAATCGGCTCTGCGTGCATGCAGGAACAATCATCA
>JAHZLG010000092.1 GCA_022599995.1 Alphaproteobacteria bacterium
ATACTTCCCATCTTCCCGCAAGTAGCGGGCTATCGCGCGGAATTCCTTCTTGTCCAATTGCTTGAGGCCGGGAAAGGTTTTTGCCCCTGTGTCCATGACCAATTCAAGAAAAGCCACCCGCGTCCCCGAGGTCGGCGGCGGGCCAACAACCTCGATGGGCAAATCGGGCAACGAGGGATTGATCTGTTTCCAGTTGGTATACGGATTGGGGATCAGGGTGTCTGCCCCTCCCTGTCCGTCCGACTGGGGGTCGGGCACTTTATTGGCGAGGGCCAAGAAGACCTCACGGCGAGTAAGTGATTGAAGGGCACCCCCCTTGGCATGCGCCATCACAATGCCATCATAGCCGACATGAACCTCGACCACATCGGTCACCCCGTTGTCGAAGCAGTCTTGAAGCTGTGCCCGCTTAATGCGCGACGACGCGTTCGTAATGTCGGGCGTGCGGCGATCAATTCCCGCACAAAACAGCTTGACGCCGCCGCCTGTTCCCGTGGACTCGACAATCGGAGCTGCATAACCCGTTTTGCGGGCAAATCGCTCGGATACTGCCGCGGTGAAGGGGTAAACGGTCGACGACCCGACAATCGTGATTTCCTGCGCGGCCCCTTGGGCTAGCGGCAATAATGCTAGTGCTATCGCAAGGGTGGGGACAAGCCGTCGCTTGAGGAAAAGTCTTGGTAAGCAAACCATCTCTGTAACCTTGCGAAAAAAAAAACAAGGGAGAAAACACTGCTAAACCACGATCGCGCCCATGCGCGTGCTGGGCAAAATCCCAGTGGTAGGGGAAGAAATTCTTCACGGGGAGCCATGGCAATACCCTGCCCTGTTTGCCCCCCTAGATAGAGAAGCGGCTCTTCGCTTGCAACCCCCTTGCCTGTCTCTGCCTGTCTCTGCTTGCCTGTCTCTGCCTGTCTCTGCCTGTCTGCCTCTGCCGTTCTCTACCTGCCTGCCTCTGCCTACCTCCCTGTCTCTGCCTGCCTCTGCTTGCCGCCTCTGCCTTTCTCTGCCCGACTGCCTCCCCTCAGGTGGTCGGCGTGGGTAGAATAATCACGACTCGTGCTGACCAAGGCACAACAGATCGACAATGTCCAAGACAGGATAGGGCACCTGCTCACGCAACCATGGCTTCCAAACGCCAAGGTTGGTGCACTCGAGCACACAGCCACCTGCGTGCTGAGGCAGCGACCCACCCAGTGCATTGCGATCTTCAAGCACCAATTCGGGCGGGAAGGCGACTCGATCGTTGGCGATAGTCGGGAAAAAACCTTGGGATTGCTCCATCCCGATAAGGTGATCCTCTTCCGCGAGCAGGCGGGGGAAGTGGGAACGAAAAACGCGTGAATCGAAGGTGACGACCACCAAGCCTTGGGCCGACAGCTGGCGCAACAAGGGCAGCCACAGCAGCGAAGAGCCGACAATCCGCACCTTTGTTCCGAATTGCTGATGCCACCGCCGTTGATAGCGATAAAGAAACCCGCACGAGGTCGTGATGACCGACGCGCCGCGCGCGATGAGGCTATCGATCGCCTGCTCGAAGGCGGGGATCAGCACGCTATCGTCCGGGGTGTGCTGGATGACCTGTGCGACAACGGCAACATCCACCACCACGCGCGACACGGCGAATCCATGGCAATGGAGCGTGCTATCAGCTCCGATGTCCCCGTTGTCACGGGGGAAGCGGGTGTTCAATTGGAGCACCCCGATATGCGGTCGAGGCACGGAAGAAGCTGCCGAGAGGTTGGGCGGCGAGTTGCACATGTGATTATCCATCCTCGGTACGTTATCGCACGATAGGGGAGAGGGCAATAAGTGTTTGCATTCCCTTCCCCTGCGTGATAGTGTGCACCCCCATCGTCTGGGGGGCGAGCTTCGTCCGGGGGGCGAGCTTCGTCTGGGGGCGAGCTTCGGGGGTGTGCGAGCTGTGTCCTGGCTAGCAACCACTCCAGGGGCAACCAAACCCTGACGATAGCGGTTTACTAGGAAGCTATCACTTGGGACGTAAGTGACGCATGAGGGCCCATAGCTCAGCCGGTAGAGCAACTGACTTTTAATCAGTAGGTCGTAGGTTCGAATCCTACTGGGCTCATGTTTTCCCAACGCCTGCCGTGCTCATATGATACCCACGACCCTGACCAAAGGTGCCGTTGTGCTGGCTCTCGTGCTTGTGCGCTTGGCAAGGATGGTAGTCATACTGCCCGGGCACGCACTCAGAGAGTCAACTCATGCATGCTTCTGATTCTGCCACCACCGCAGGGGCGTCTCTTGTCCCTGATTCCCGTGCCGCCTATCAACAGGGCAGGTTGCAGGGCAAGACCAGCGTGTTGGTGATAAACGGCCCTAATTTGAACATGCTCGGCAAGCGGGACACAGCAATCTACGGCGATACCACCCTTGCCAGCCTCGAGCAGACGTGCATCGAGACCGCGTCCTCACTCGGTCTTAGCGTGGGTTGTCTGCAGAGCAACAGTGAATCCGCGCTGATCGATGCCCTCCACTATGCCGAGCACAACGCCTTAGGCGGTGTGGTGCTTAATGCTGGGGCTTTCTCTCATACCAGCCATGCCATTGCCGATGCCATCGAGATAGTCACGGGGTTGGTCATCGAAGTCCATCTTTCGAACATCCATGCCCGTGAGACATTTCGGCATCACTCGGTACTGTCGCGCGTCGCCAATGGCGTGATTGTCGGCGTTGGCGCGCAAGGTTATGTGTTGGCTTTGCAGTATCTTGCGACCCAATTGCGTCCCACCTTACCCGAATAACCCCTCCCCCCTGTGACAGGGTGCACCCCGGTCACCCCGGTCACCCCGGTCACCGGGGGGGGGGGGCGGTTAACGCTTGTTGACTCCTTGCTGACTTGCAACGAATTTCCAGTCTCTGTATGGTGAGGCAGAATTACACCTTCCTCCTGCGACCAATACTATGTCCGAGAAGACCGAAAACCCGCCGCCATCCGTTTTGCGGTTCAGTTTCAACTACGTCTCTAAGCTGGCTGCCCTGATAGACGAACACCACCTCAATGACATTGAGGTGCACGATGGCGAATCCAAACTGCTTATTCGCCGAGCAGCGCCCTCTCTGGGTGCGATGGCCACGAGCCACGATGTCGTGCAGACGATGTCCGTCCCGGTGATGCCTGTCCCGCCGCCTGCGCCGTCGGCGACGGTGGTTGCCGCCCCGGCGAGCGGCGAGCCCTCCGCCTCGACGACAGATTCCTCGCCGCCGCCTGCTGCCGCAGGACACGTCATCACGTCGCCGATGGTAGGGACAGCCTACCTTTCCCCCGAGCCCGGGGCCGCGCAATTTGTGAACACGGGCGATAAGATCGATGTCGGCACTCCCTTGCTGATCGTTGAGGCAATGAAGATGATGAATCAAATCACTTCGGAAACCTCTGGCGCGGTGCTCGAGGTCTTGGTCTCGGATGGGCAACCCGTCGAATACGGGCAGCCCTTAGTCCGCATCGGATAAGCCTATGTTGCAGAAGGTCTTGATTGTTAATCGTGGGGACATTGCCCTGCGCATTATCCGTGCTTGCCGCGAGCTGGGTATCTCGACCGTTGTTGCCCACTCCACCGTCGATGCGGAATCGATGGCGGTGCGGCTGGCGGACGAATCTGTTTGCATTGGACCGCCGCGTCCTGCGGAGAGCTATCTGAACATGCCGTCGGTTATGATGGCGGCGCGACTCACCGATGCCGATGCCGTCCATCCCGGCGTTGGCTTTTTGTCCGAGAACGCCGAATTTGCCGAAATGGTAACCGCGCACGACCTCGTTTTCGTTGGCCCATCGGCACAGCACATCCGGCAGATGGGTGATAAGGCATTGGCAAAGAGCACTGCCAAGGCGCTCGGCATTCCCGTCGTCCCCGGCTCAGATGGCGTGGTGGACACCGCAGAGGAAGCCCAAGATGTTGCCGATGGCATTGGATACCCCGTGCTCATCAAGGCCGTTGCTGGCGGCGGCGGGCGTGGCATGCGCGTGGTTGAGTCGCACGATGACCTGCCCCAAGCCTTTGCTGCGTGTCGCCACGAGGCGCGCACCGCCTTCGGCAGTGATGCCGTGTACATTGAGAAGTACCTCGACAACCCGCGCCACGTGGAAATCCAGCTTTTCGGCGACGGCAAAGGGGGAGCCGTCCATTACTTTGAACGCGACTGCTCCGTTCAACGCCGTCACCAGAAGCTGATCGAGGAGGCGACTGCTCCCGGCATCCCCGATGCACAGCGTCTTGCTATCTGCGAGGTTGCCCGCAAGGCAGTCGCCGAGCTCCAATATGCAGGGCCGGGCACGATCGAATTTCTCTATCTCGATGGGGCGTTTTACTTCATCGAAATGAACACCCGCCTGCAAGTCGAGCACCCCATATCCGAGATGCTCTGCGGCGTGGACTTGGTGCACGAGCAGTTGCGGGTGGCGTCCGGCTATGGCATGTCGCGTACCCAAGCGGACATTGTGCCGCAGGGACATGCCATCGAGTGTCGAATCAACGCAGAGACCTCCGAGGGGTTCCTGCCCTCCCCCGGACTTATCACTGCCGTGCATGCGCCGGGAGGGCCGGGGGTGCGGTTCGATGGACATATTTTTTCGGGATACAAGGTTTCGCCCTATTACGATTCGTTGCTGGCAAAACTGATAGTGCACGCCCCGACGCGGGCACTAGCGATTACGCGGATGCAACGCGCCCTCGAAGAATTTCACCTTGAGGGGGTTGCCTCACTGGCACCCTTCCACCAGCGGGTCATGGCAAACAAAGACTTTCAAGACGGCGGTGTCAGTATCAACTGGCTGCAGAAACAGCTCGACGCGGGTACTCTGTGATTCTGTGATTCTGTGATTGTAGCACCCCGTTTGGCATTGCCTCCCATCGTTGTCGGTGGTGATTGGTGGTCGGTGGTTTGTCGGTGGTGATTGCTGATTGGTTGTCGGCGGTTTGTCGGTGGTGCTTGGTGGTCGGTGATGCTCGGTGGTCGGTGGTGGTCGGTGGTAACGGTTGCCACATGTCGATTCTATGCCCATGGCACTACACCCCATTGCTATCGTGCCACATTGATCTTGGGTGATACTTGCCTCTTGTCCCCTCGTGCTCCATATTGTGGGGACGGGATACTTCCCAATGCATATGAGGCTCGCATTTAGCCTCTGTGTGCAAGTAAATGCGCTGCGTTGCCGGCCGAGGCATGCCCCCTGAAGCAGCACCTGCCTGCCTGCCTGCTTGCTTGTCAGTCTCGAGGCGATGCGCTGATAGCTTGCCTGCTCATAGCAACCCCTTACCCCTCCCATGGGATCGACGATAGATGTCCGCTGTCAAAACCTTTACCAAGCAAAATTTCTCTGCCGAGGTGTTGCAAAACGCGCACCCTGTCTTGATCGATTTCTGGGCTGAGTGGTGCTCGCCATGCCTGGCGATCGCCCCGGTGATCGAAAAGATTGCCGAAGAGTTTGCCGCCTCGGTCACCGTGGGCAAATTGAACATTGACGAACATATCGAGATACCCACCGAGTACGGCGTCCGAGGCATCCCGACCTTGATGCTGTTCAAAAACGGTGAGGTATGTGATACCCTGGTGGGGGCGGCTAGTCATTCGGCGATCACGGAATGGTTGGAGATGCACGTCTAGCGTGCACCAAGGGAGCATCGGAAGCTCCTTATTGCCATTGATGGCCAGCTCTTATCACGCACGCTTTTCGGCGAGACAGGGAAAAGGTAGCCTCCATCAACTTGTTATCCTCGTTTTATCACTTTTTTGTGTCCTGCCTTGTGAGGACAGAGCAGAATTTGCTATTTTGCAATACGTTGGTGCGTTTCTGTCTCTGATCGTGCTCGTTGCTGTTGGTCGCTGACAGTGCTTGAACCTCTTCTCTCTTTTCATTCTGCCCCACACCTGTCGTTTGTCTACGCATGTATTCGCTTGCCATCTTCATACTGCTGACCTGTATAGCTTGTTCTTATGCCCCGCATCGTTCGTCTTCTTTCTGTTGAATCGACTGCCTCGCCGACCATCTTTGAGTCGACGATGAAGGTAACATTCACAGCCCCTGTTTCCGGATTGTCGAAGGAAGACTTTATGCTGGTCGGGCAGGAGCACGCTGTCGAGAGCATGCACATCAACAGCATCCAAGCGGGCAGCAACGAAGCCGAGTATTTTGTCTCGATTGAACGCCAAATCCAGCAAGACCTGCCCGAAGAAGGAGGCGAAGCTGTTGACCTGTGGAGCAGCATATTTGGCTTGCCCTCGCTAGAGCCCGTTGTGCCACTGCATCCGGACGCCTTTCATGACAGCAATACCTACCTCACGGTACGGTCTGGGCTAACCGATGAACAAGGGCATCTGATTCTAGACGTCGAGGTGTTCGGAGGAGGCATCATTGCCCCTGTCACCTTTGCGCCTGCGTCGGCTGAGTTGTTGCTCTTGCTGACCGATCAGCTTGGTGGCTACCCCCAACCGGCAGGGGAATTCGGCGAGCAGGCAGCCCCCTTCTATTCCAAAGGCATTGATTTTGATGCCTTGCTTGCCACACTCACTGATGGTGAAGGGTTGTCAAGCACTGATGCCGCTGCGTTGCCTTCCAGTGATACCCTTGTCACCCAACGCCCTGCAGCACAGGGGACGGAGCAAGGCAGTATCGCCACGACCGAGGCAGTTTCAGGCGATTTGACCCACAACACGCTAGATACGATTGAGTCCCTTTTTGACAATGGTGATCACACGATTGTCTAGCCCCTCGCGGGATAGTCCGGGCGTTGCAGGTTGCCCCTCAGGAGCAACAAGAGAGGGTGAGCAACACAGCTTGCCTAGCAGAGCAACAAGAGGGGCTGAGCAACACAGCTTGCCTAGCAAGAGCAACAAGACGGAGTGAGCAACACAGCTTGCCCCTCAAGAGCACAAGAGGGGGGGAGCAACACAGGTTGCCTAGCAAGCGCA
>JAHZLG010000093.1 GCA_022599995.1 Alphaproteobacteria bacterium
GTGCGCCGAGGCGAAGCTGTCCCTCAGGAACATCAATAGGAGCTCTTGCGCTTCTCGGTCCGCTGGAGGTCAGCGAAGTCGTAGCTGGGCACGATAACCGGGTACGGTTGGTCGGGATCATCGAAAGCGACCAGCAGGGCTTCGACCCACGCAATGACATCATCTGCGGTTATTGCCGGCTTGGATGACTTGCTGCTGCTCGTGCCCTGACCACTTAGCTTCTCGCCAATGTCGAAATAGGCGTAGGTATCTTTTTGCCCGGGGGTGCCTCCCCAATAGGCCATGCTGAGGGTGCTGTTGCCGAAGTCTTCAGGGCGCAAGGTGGGTATATCCCGCGTGTCCGGCGACGAGGGAGTGCCGTAGCGTCCTGCCAGCAGGGCAGCGATCAGTATCAACTGGGGGTCAGCAAAGAACTCTTGCGTTTTGTCGGGGAATTTCCCGGTCTTGTAGTCAATGATACGCACGCCCCCCCCGGTGGTAATATCGAGCCTATCGATGATGCACTTTAGCATTTGCGTGTTGGGTTCGTGGCCACTGCCGTTGCCGTTGCCGCTATCGTTGCCGTTGCCGTTCAGCTTGGTGTGGGGGTCATTGCCGGCACTCGCGGCACGCGCTTTTTGCGCTAATTCGTCGATGGGGACACGCCCGCTATAGGTCACTTCCTTTTGTAGGGCAGAGACGTCTCCCGGCCAGGTCTGGACGAAACCGTGGCAAAGTCGGGAAAGCGACTCCTTCTCGATCAGGCGTGCCATGGGGGGCAGGGTTTCCACGACGCGGGCGATGCGACGTGCCCACTCTTCTTGGAAGGCCTTGGGATCAAAGTCCGCGGTGGTCGTCTCCTCGAGCCACCGGTGGACGAGCTTGCCCATTTCTAAACGCGTGACTTGTTTTTCGGGTTCCGGGAAGCCATCCAATTTGCGAAGCTTCAGGATGTATTCGGCATACCAGCTGTAGGGGTCTTGAATGAGCTTCTTGATCCCCGAAGGCGAGAGGGTGACCGCGCGCCGCAGATGCTGTGGCGGGCACGGAGCCGTTTGAGAGGCATCGGTGCCCACGGTATCCTGTGGGGCAGGGTTCGCAAGGCGGGCGAGGATGGACGCCCTCCAGGCATTAGGCAACGGGGGACGACACCAGTCCTTTGCGCGCAACACAATAGTTTCCCACGAATCGAAAGGGCTCTCCTTTGCTGTGGGCAGCGATGCGGCACTTTTGGAATCGCGAAATAGCATACCTTGGGGTTGTCGCGCCGAGGATGCCCGCTGCTGCGCCAGCTCGCCGTAAATTCGTACGAGGGTCTCGATGCGGACGACCAGCGGTGAGGGGGTTTGCCTTTCGCCGGCTTGCCGCTCGGGGTAGGTGAGGATGACCTCAGGTGCCGCGGTGAGGGCGTGCATGAAATCGGCGTTTTGATCGCCAGTATCTGCCGCCAGACTGGGGATGCCCAGTTTGCTCGCCGCCCCGTGCGACAGGAATGGGTTTGGTTGCGGGGTGGTTGGCCACCCGCCGTGCACGAGCCCTCCTAGGATAATACGGTCGCAGACGATGCCGCGGGATTCTCGACTCCCGACAATCGACACGAGCGGGTGCTTCGCCCAGTGATTCGCATGGACGGAGGTCGCCTGCAGATGATCGTGCAAGATTTGTTGCAGGTCGTCGACGCGCACCTCGAGCCCCACGGGCGCATCGGCGCGCGCGCGCGCCTTGGGCTCGGCATTCTCTTGGGCATCGATCGCCTCTTGGGAATCGATCGCCTCTTGGGCATCAATCGCGTAGGTATCCAAATACCCCTGAAGGAAATTCCCGATGGCGCGGGCGACGTGCATGCCTTCTTCTCCCTGCCAAAGCCCGGGGATGGTTGTGGCTGCCGCTGTGTTTTCGGCATTGATAGGGGAGGGGGTGTCAGGTGAAGGGGCGACTGGCACTCGGCACAGCTTGTCGGCCGCTCTGAGCAGGTGCTGGCACGCGGCAGCAAGGTCAAGGGCACCGGAGTAGGGGAGCAAGGGAGCAATGCCACGGAGGGCTTCGTGAGCCTCCCCCCCATTGGTGCGGCGAACGAATGAGGGCAACACAAGGTTCCACGCATACCCGCGGGCGCGGGCAAAGACAGATTCCCCGGTGCAGCACTCGAGCAAAAAGAGCTGGTAAAGCGGCGGGAGTGCCTCCGATGACTGTTGCAGTGCCATGCGATGGGTGTGGCTGAATTCCTCGGCATATCGCCGCCACCGATAAAACAATGCTTCGCGTCGCTCCTGCCACGAAGCGGGATCGGAATCGGAAGCGGGATCGGAATCGGATGCATGGGCAGCAGCAGCATGGTCTCCGGTATCGTCTTGGTTCTGATTGGGCAACGGGGGCTCGATCGCGACCGCAGGATGGACAAGCATGCGTTGCCATGCCCCGATGTCGTGTGGGTCTTTCCAGCACGCAAGCAAGAGCAGCAGGAAGCGACCTGCCGCCGACTCCGATGCGCGGTAACCGGCGGCAAATTGCGGGGCAATCCCCACCTGTTGCAGTTGGGTTTCGACCATCCTGCCAAGGCCGCTGGCATCATCGGTGACCAGAACCACTGACTTGGTGGGGGTTTGCAGCGTTTCACGGATGAGCAGGGCGACGGTCTGCGCCTCGTGATGCATGTCGGGGCAGGGCATCACCATGATGTTGCTAAGCAGATCGTGGATCGGGGGGAATATCGGGTCTGCTTTGGGATCGTGGGGAGGCAGGATGCGTTCACTGTTGCGGTCGATGCTGCTGTTATTGCCATCGATGTCGTCGTATCCCTTGGCGGGATCACCAAAATCGTTGTATGGGTCAATGTCGGCGGCGAGGGGCGGGAAGCGGGTTGCGGGCTGAAAGGCGTGCAGCATCCACGTGCCGCGGGGCGAAGGGGCAATGTGCTTGTGCTTATGCGTGTGCTGTTGCTGTGAAGTCGGTGCCTTCTTCGGGGGGGGGCTCTTGGTGTTTGGATGCGGCTCTCCCGCGGGTGTGCCGGGCACTGCCGGAGTGGCGTTGGTCGACTGCACCGACCCGAGCATTTCCCATGGAGGGGCGATTGATGCAAATCGCAGCGTGCCCATATCGGCGCGTGCGGATGGCGCGTCGGCATTGGCGGCGGCAAGCTCGCGCAGCCAGGCGAGGTGATTGGACAAAGGATGCGTGTGATTGCGGGCAATGTCGTTTTCGTAACGCAGGGTTTCCGAGACGCCGGGGACGAGCACAAGCCCATTTTCCATGGTGGCGACCGCAGCAATGAGGCGTTTCAATGCAGGGTAAATCCCGCGGGCATCGGCAATGATAGTGAAGGGTGCGCTTGCGGCATCGGCGTCGATCTGGGCGGCGAGACGGCTAAGATGCGCCGTGTGCGAAGCCGTTGCACCGGCGTACTGCATCTCCTCGAGCAGTTTTGGGAGGTGTTCGGTCACGATGGCCAAGAAGTGCATGTTTTCTTGCCAATGGATTGCCATGTCCTCGGCTTCATCGTGCAAGTTGCGCACGGCTTCGGGGGTCACTTCGTGCAGAACGAGCCGCTGCATGAAGCTGTTCAGCAACCGCGCCAAATGAAGGGTGTGACGCAATGGGGCGTGTTGTCGGGCGAAGGGGCGCGATGCTTTTTTTTCTGAGGCTCTCACCCACCCCTGCACCAATTCATGGAGTAAGAAGAACAGGTGGGCGTTTTCGATGATTGGTCGTGCGGCCTCGAAGGGCAGGGTTTCGGGCAGGTGGTCGCTGCTTGCGATGGCGTGGATGGTGGGCAACATCATGCCCTGCCGCGGCGCTAGGCGTTGGAGAGCCGTTTGTAGGTGCAGGCGTCCGCGCTGCGTAGGGACGAACACCCGCATGTTTTTGGTTTGCGCCGGGTGTTCGTGATGCAGGCGAATGATGCCGTCGGCGAGTCCAGCGGTGAAATTTGTTCCCAGTGGGATTGATCGAATGGCCATGAATTGTTGAACGCCCCGGGTTTGTGCTGTGTTGTTGTGCTGTGTTGTTGCGGTATTGCTGTGTTGCTGTGTTGCTGTGTTGCTGTGTTGCTGTGTTGTTGTTGTGCGGTGTTGTGTTGTTGCGTGGCACTTATCGGATCGGTTTGGCTGGGATCGGGCAGTATTGACCAGTCGGCAACATTGCGTTGCAAACAAAAGTGACTCTTGA
>JAHZLG010000094.1 GCA_022599995.1 Alphaproteobacteria bacterium
GGCACGGGGGGGAGCCGATTCAGCAGCCCGCCCTTGCGAAGCAGCTTGTGAAGACTGATCGCAACGGCAAGCTTGGGGTGATGTTTTCCGGGATAGCCAATTGGGCGACGCGCAATTCCTTCTCCCGCCGTGTCCTGCAGCGTGTTGCAGGAGTTGATGCGGCGGCGGCCTTGCCTGCCTATGCCTCGCAACGGTTGACGAAGGGTGCCACGGCGCGACACGTCCCTGCGACGCCGCAGGTGCCGTCCTCAGGCGTCTCAACCCGCGTCAGTGATGTGGTTATTTATGCGACCTGCTATGGCGAGTTCAACACGCCCGAGACCGGACACGCCTTCCATCATATTTTGCAGCATGCGGGCATTGGGTACAGCACTGTCCACCCTGAGTGTTGCGGCATGCCCCAGCTCGAGGGGGCTGAGATCAAGACGGTTGCCGACAAAGCCGCTCGTGTCGCGGCGTATTTTGCGCCCATGATCCGTGAAGGCAAGAAGATCGTCACCTTGGTGCCCAGTTGCGCCCTGATGCTCAAGGGCGAGTGGCCGGGCATCTTGCCTGATAATCCTGATGTTGCGTTGCTTGCTGCGCATGTATCCGACCTTGCGGAGTACCTTGTCCACGGCATCCGTGCGGGGGAGATTCCTCCGCCTCCCTTGCCGCTGTCATACAGTGTGGGGTTGCATATCCCGTGTCATGCGCGGGCGCAGAATATTGGGCCTAAGGCACGCGACATGCTTCAACTGATCGATGGGTTGTCGTTGCAAATGATCGAGCGGTGCTCGGGGCACGGCGGGAGCTGGGGGATCATGCAGGGCAATCATGCGGTGGCGATGAAGCAGGCGCGTCCGGTGGCGAAGAAGCTTATGGGGGCGTCGGTGATCGTGAGTGAGTGTCCCTTAGGAGGCTTGCACCTCGCACAGGCGGTGCAAGCACAGGCTGAGCCTGGACAGGCTGAGCCTGGACAGGCTGAGCCTGCACCGGCCGCCGGCAGTGGCAGCGACACGGCGCCCGTTCTTGCCGCCCACCCTGTGTTACTGTTGGCTGAGGCCTATGGCTTTGCTCCTACTTATCAGCCTGTCGCGTCTGTTTAACCCTGTTATCGGAAACCCCTGATGTCTTTTATTTTGTCGCGCAATCCGCGCTCGTTCACTGCCGCGGATGTGATGGCTCCGGTGGTGTATGCCACACAGCGCAAAGCGGTCCAAGCCGAGATTCGGGCGTACAAATTGCCGCGTCGGGTGCATGTTGGCCCGCACGTGACGTTTTACTTCGAGAATGCGACCACCTTGCTTTATCAGATTTGCGAGATGCTGTTCATCGAGAAGGGCGGCGATGCGCAGATTCCCGATGAGTTAGAGGCCTACAACGCCTTGTTGCCGCAGGGCGACGA
The DNA here is from genome assembly GCA_022599995.1 of Alphaproteobacteria bacterium. Classification (GTDB taxonomy): domain Bacteria; phylum Pseudomonadota; class Alphaproteobacteria; order CBDBCS01; family JAHZLG01; genus JAHZLG01. The sequence goes on from JAHZLG010000094.1 coordinate 1,388, forward strand.
GTTGGTTGCGACGATGATGATCGAGATTCCCGATGCCGAACAGCGGCGGCGCGTGTTGCTCACTCTGGGGCATATCGAGGACGCCACCTATCTGATGGTTGGCGATCACCGCGTGGCTGGGGTGCCGGCTGACGATGCCGAGCGCACTACGGCCGATGGCAAGGCCTCTTCGGTGCAATTCATTCATTTTAGGTTTGATTCTGCGGCACGCGCGGCGATGCGCGCTGGGGCTTCGGTCAGTGTGGGGGTTGCCCATCCGAATTACACGCATCTTGCGGGGTTGCCGCCCCTGACGTCGTCTGCCTTGGCATTGGATTTGGCATAGCCCCCCCCTGCACGGGGTACCTCCTCCTCTGCTGTTGCGACGAGGCCTAGCACTGTATCTCCCCCGAGGCAGTCTCAGCAGCCCTCACGAAGAGGCAAGAAGGTGGGTTAGCGGGCAAACTCGAACAACTCGATGTTGCGGTGATAAACAGTAACTTTGCCATTCGTGATTGCCATAAATCCGCTGCGCCTCGAGGTCGTATCGCCGCCCATGAAACTTGCAGCGAGTATCAGGGTGTCGAAGCCTGGGCCCCCATCAACCATGTCGTGGCCGCCACCGCCATAAATCACGTCATTGCCAGCGTTGCCATTGAGCGTATTATCGCCCTCACCGCCAACAAGCACGTCGTCTCCTGCGTGGCCAAAAAGCGTATCATACCCCGCATTGCCGTGCAGCGTGTCATCACCGGGACCGCCAAATATTTCGTCTCCACCGGGACCGCCAAAAAACGTGTCATCGCCTGCGTGGCCAAAAAGCTTATCGCCACCGGGGCCGCCAAATAGCATGTCATCACCTGGTTGGCCGTAGAGCTCGTCATCGCCAGCTTCGCCATAGAGCATGTCATCGCCGGCTTGACCCCAAAGCGTATCTTCGCCGTTCCCCCCAAAGAGCATGTCGTCGCCAGCAAATCCGAACAGCGAGTCGCTGCCCGCAAATCCATAAATCTCATCATCGCCAGCATTCCCGATGAGGCTTTCATTGCTGTCGCCTCCCTTGAGAATGTCATCGCCGACAGTGCCTTTTATGTCTTGCGGCAGGGCGGGCACGGCCAGTAGGCAGGTTGCCCCAAAGGCAAGGATCAGGGTGGCGAGGCGAGACATGGGGGCTCCTTTTACTTGGAAGGCAATTGCGGGCGCAGGCAATCACCGAAGAGTTCAAGCCTTCAGTATAACAACCTTACTGCCAACGACAA
>JAHZLG010000008.1 GCA_022599995.1 Alphaproteobacteria bacterium
CAACAGCTGCATCCTAATACGCCCCCATGCCTCGTAGCCCATCCTGCCCTGCCTGCCCTTTCCTACCCCCCCTGCCCTGCCAGCCCCTAGCTAACCCGCCCTGCTCTGCCTCGTAGCCCATCCTGCCCGCCCTGCCTCGTAGCCCAGCCCCTGCCCTGCCTCGTAGCCCCGCCCCTGCCCTGCCTCGTAGCCCCGCCCCTGCCCGCCTAGCCCCTAGCTAACCCGGCCTGATTGTCGCCCTCGTCTTTCCTTGCCTGCGCTATCTAGAATCCTCTTCATTTACCCTCCACCTAGCACCCAGAAACAAAACCGATGCAAAACAGCTGGCAAATATGGATCGACCGTGGCGGTACCTTCACCGACATCATCGCCCACGATGGCATGAAGTGGCACGTGGATAAACTGCTCTCGGAGAACCCCGAGCAATATGAGGACTCCGCCCTCGAAGGGATCAGGCGGATCGTGTCCCCCGACCAGTCCACCATCGACACCACAAAAATAGACGCGGTACGCATGGGGACGACCGTCGCAACCAATGCCTTGCTCGAGCGGGCCGGGGCGAAAACAGCCCTCCTCGTGACCGCAGGCTTCGAGGACTTGATCGTGATCGGCGACCAAGCCCGCCCCAAACTGTTCGAGCAGAACATTAAGAAAACCATCCCCCTTACCTCCCTGATCTATGGCATCGATGCCCGCATGGATGCCAACGGCAATGTCCTGAGGGCACTGTCTCGCGACCAACTATCCGACGCTTTGGCGCGCGCGAAAGCCGATGGGGCGACCTCGGTCGCGGTCGCGTTGCTCCATGCGGTAACCAACCCCGAGCACGAAAAAAGCATCGCCGCCCAAGCACGCGCCATGGGTTTCGAGGCGGTTGTTCTTAGCCATGAGACTGCCCCCGTGTACCGATATCTCGACCGGATCGAGACCACCTTGCTCGAAGCCTACGTCACCCCTGTGCTAAGGCGGTACATTGATCGAGTCAGCCATGCCCTGCCACGGGTTTCGTTGCAATTCATGCAATCGAATGGAGGACTCGCCGCCGCAGATAGGTTCAGTGGCAAAAATGCGGTGCTTTCGGGCCCTGCCGGCGGCATCGCGGGCGCGGCGGTTGTCGGCAATTCGATCGATGCCCGGCGGTTGGTAACCTTTGATATGGGCGGCACCTCGACCGACGTCGCCCACTACGATGGCGCCTTTGCCCGCCAAATGCAGAATCGCGTCGCAGGGATGCGGATAGCAACCCCGATGCTCGAGATTCACACGGTTGCCTCCGGGGGCGGTTCGATCTGTCACTTTCGCGATGGGCGCTTTCAAGTCGGCCCCGAGTCGGCGGGAGCTAATCCCGGCCCTGCGTGCTACCGACGCGGGGGGCCAGCCACCATCACCGATTGTAATGTGGTGCTCGGGCGCATTGTCCCTGCCCACTTTCCCGCCATATTCGGAGAAAAGGGCAACGAGTTACTCGACGGCGAGGCCTCTGCCCAGCGGCTGCTCGAGATTGCCGCCGCAATGCCCGAAGCCTACCAAAGCACCTACGCCAATGACCCCCGCCGCGTCGCCGAAGGGTTCATCGCCGTCGTGAACGAGCAAATGGCGAAGGCTATCAAGAACATTTCCACCCAACGCGGCATCGATGTGCGCGACCATGCCCTCGTCTGCTTTGGTGGGGCTGGGGGGCAACACGCCTGCGAAGTCGCCGAGGTGATCGGAATCGAGCAGGTCTTGGTTCACGAGTACGCAAGCGTTCTGTCCGCCTATGGCATTGGCTGTGCCGCCTTGCGCGAGGTGCGACAAGAGTCGGTCGAGATACCCCTCATGACAACGGCAACAACGGCAACAACGGCAACAACGGCAAGCACCACTGGGCACGACCCCGCAGTCGCCCGACGTATCGAGACCCTCGCGGCCGAAACCGAACACGAAATCATCCGCCAAGGAGACCAAGCCCATCAAGTCGCTCGTCGCGGGCTTATTCGGTACGAAGGATCAGACTCGAACGTGGCCGTCGACTGGGACACGCCCGCAGCAATGGCAGCTGCCTTTGCCTCGGCATTCACGACGCAGTTTGGTTACAACCCACCGGCCGACCGCGACCTTATCATCGCCGCCATCGAAGTCGAAGCGACCAGTGAATCCGTCCCCCCCACCCAGCGGTTCGACAACGCCCCGAGCAACAATCCGGCAAGACACGGCGCGCACGAAAAAAACGGCGAGGCAAACCGGGCAATCAAGGACGGCGGAAAAAACCCCAGTGAACACGCCTCGTGCCGATTCACAGGGGAAGACATGAATGTCCCCTTGATAGGGCGGTCAACAATCGCCCCTTACACCCCATGCCAAGGCCCCGCCCTTATTCGCGACAAAACAACCGTCATCGTTGTGCCGCCCCAATGGGGGTTCGAGCGAATCGATCACGGTGTTATCCGACTGCAGAAAATAACGCAGGCGGTGTCCGCTCCTTCCCCCACCCTCGCCCATCAGGACATTGCCGCCCTGGAACAATACCCTGCTGACCCCGTCCAGCTGGAATTGTTCAACAACATGTTCATGTCGATTGCCGAGCAGATGGGGTATCGCCTGCAGAAAACGGCGAGCTCGGTGAACATCAAGGAACGTTTGGACTTCTCTTGCGGGCTCTTCGACCGCACGGGTGCACTGGTCGCCAATGCCCCGCACATGCCGGTTCACCTCGGGTCGATGGGGGTGTCGGTGAAGGCCGTCATCGACAAATTCGCCGACGACATTGCCCCGGGAGATGCCTACCTGCTCAACGCCCCGTGGGAGGGCGGCACACACCTGCCCGACCTGACCGTGGTGTCACCCGTCTTCAACACGAGCGGGCAACGCATTCGCTTCTTTGTTGCCTCACGTGGGCACCATGCAGACATCGGCGGCATCACGCCCGGGTCGATGCCCGCACGGTCGACGCATATCGACGAGGAGGGCGTTGTCTTCCCTCCCACCCGGATTGTCCGTGATGGCCACCTTGATCGCGCCGGACTCGATGCCGCCCTTCGGCAGGCGGTCTACCCCGCGCGCAATCCCGGCCAGAACATTGGCGACATTCAAGCGAAGATTGCGGCAAATGCCAGTGGAGCCCAAGAAATCACGCGCATGATCGCCCGCTACAGCTGGAGGAAGGTCGAAGCCTATCTGCAACACGTGCAAGACAATGCAAGCGATGCCGTTCGCGCCGCTATTCGCGATATTGTCCCCGGACGCTTCGAGTACCCCCTCGACAACGGGGCGGTGATTCGCGTGGCGGTCTACCCAACGCCTTCCCCGGCCGAGACGACAACCAATGCCGGAGACAAGCAAGGATCATCGGGGAAAGGCAGCGCATCCCAGTCGTCGATCACGGTGGATTTCACGGGCACCTCGTCCCAACGTTCCGATAATTTCAATGCCCCGATGGCCGTGAGCCGCGCCGCTGTGCTCTATGTGTTCCGCACACTCGTCGAGCATGACATCCCCATGAACGAGGGGTGCCTGCGTCCGATCCGTCTCATTGTGCCCCCGGGCAGCATGCTCGCCCCGGTGTTCCCCGCAGCTGTCGTGGCGGGGAATGTCGAAACCTCCCAAGTCGTCACCGATGCCCTGTTTGGTGCGATGAACATCCAAGCAGGCGCACAAGGCACGATGAACAACCTGACCTTCGGCAACGATAATTTTCAGTACTACGAAACCCTGTGCGGCGGATCGGGAGCTGGAGCCTCGTTCCACGGCACCGACGCGGTGCACACCCACATGACCAATTCTCGCCTCACCGATCCCGAGGTGTTCGAAATGCGGTTCCCCATCCGCCTTGAGTCGTTCCGTGTCCGCCAAGGAAGCGGAGGCAAAGGCACCTACCACGGTGGCGACGGCATTCAACGCGCGATCCGCTTCCTCGAGGACGTCGAAGTAAGCCTGCTTGCCAACCGTCGGATTTATCCGCCGTTTGGAGCAAATGGCGGCGAAGACGGAGCCCCGGGCCACCAGTGGCTAGAAACTGCCGCGGGCGAGGTTGTCCCCTTCGCGGGGTGCGATTCGCAAATGGTTAAGGCGGGCTCGCTGTTGGTTATTCACACCCCGGGCGGAGGCGGGTGGGGAAAGGCCGACCAGACGGCGGGGTGATCAGAAGGGGGGGTGATCAGAAGGGGGGGTGATCAGTTGGCACGGTTTGCCTCATTTGCTGTCGCTGCGCGCGGCGGTGCAGTCTGTTGCAGACACAGGCCACCGTCAGCAGCCTGCCACGATACGCGACATCCACGGCTAAACCTTGACTCCCCCTAATGGTGTGTTATCATCACGTGCTTGGAAGAATCCAGGCCTATTACACTCCAGAAGGAGCAATCATGTTTTTCTTCAAACGAACCCCCCGTGGGCCGGGGCAGGGCAACGGCCATTTTGGCAAGTACGGCCTCGATGCGTCGAATGTTGCGGCAGGCACACCCTATGGAAACGCAGGGAGCTCCCTGTTGCGAAAAGCCAAAGCCGACTGTGCCATTGTCAGCAGTGCCCTTGGCGGATTCACCATCATCCGTCCCGGAACGATCATCAGCCGCGCCCTCGGCAAGAGCACCGAGACCGTTCGCATAAAAAGAGTCAGTGCCGACGACTTCGGTATTCAGCACGTCCATTTCAGCGTCCGGTTATCCGCCGCAAGCACAAGCTATAGCAATGTCGACAATGAACGCGTGCTTTCGGTCGCGCGCTTCACGGAACTCTACCATCCGTAAGGCCTATCAGGCAGCGGTGTAGTG
>JAHZLG010000095.1 GCA_022599995.1 Alphaproteobacteria bacterium
GCTTAGTCACGCTTCAGTCGCCATCGCAATTACAGGAATTGCGGGCCCCGCCAATGATGCCTCGCATGCTTCGGAAAAACCTATCGGCACGGTGTGGTTCGCCATCAGCAAAAAGGATGCATCGGGACAACTCCAGACCGAAACCCGACACCAACTGTTCGAAGGCGACCGAGACAGCGTTCGCGAGCAAGCCACACACTATGCCCTGACTCTGCTCTATGAAGCTTGTCACTGACAGCGGGGTCAACTTCTCAAAGAGACTGCACATCAAGCAAGACACCATGATTGTGCGTGATGATGCGGTGCGCAATCCCAACCTTCGGGGACGATCATCACGATGCCCTGCTCGTGCGAGACCGTGTCGCACCACCTGCTAACCCTGCAAGCAGGGACTGCCGCGCCTACATGGGGGTCTCCTTGTTTTCTTCCTGTCTAGGTCCTATGTTCAAGCCGTGGTCAGAGGAAAGAGAGGCGTCCGTTGCCTTCCTGTTCGGCACTGCCTGAACTGTCCGCCTAACGCATGCCGATATGTGTGCGCCTAACGCATGCCGATATGTGTGCGCCGATCCCTCATCATTTCCCCGCCAAGGAGCCCTCATCGATGTCATCTGTGGTTATCGCTAGCATCACACGCACCCCAGTCGGAAGCTTTGGTGGTGTGTTCGATACCCTGCCCGCAGCAACACTCGGTGGTTCCGCAATAGCAGCCGCCCTGGCGAAAAGTGGTGTCGAAGCAACCGAGGTCGATGATGTGGTCTTAGGGCAAATCCTCACCGCAGCGACCGGACAAAACCCCGCCCGCCAAGCCGCCATGAACGCCGGGGTTCCCCAAGAAAAAACGGCTATCCAAATCAACCAGCTGTGCGGCTCAGGATTGCGCGCCATCGCAATGGGCAAACAGGCGATCGAGAGCGGAGACGCAACCATCGCAGTCTGTGGGGGCCAAGAAAGTATGTCGCAAGCCCCGCACGCGATTGCGATGCGATCAGGGAAGAAGATGGGCGATGCCACCCTCATCGATACGATGATCAGTGATGGCCTGCTCTGTGCCTTCAACAATTACCATATGGGAAATACCGCCGAAAACATCGCCGCCCAGTGGAAGATTTCGCGCGACGAACAAGATGCCTTTGCCCTGCATTCCCAGCAAAAAGCCGCTGAGGCAATGAGTGCCCATCGTTTCGATGCGGAAATAACCCCAGTCAGCTTCACGCACCGCCGCAAAGAAGTGACCGTGAGTGTGGATGAGTACCCCAAACCGGACACCACGGCCGCGACCCTCGCCAAGCTTCGCCCCGCATTTGCCAAAGAGGGAACGGTGACCGCAGGCAATGCTAGCGGGCTCAACGACGGAGCCGCTGTCGCCGTGATGATGTCCGAGGCAGAAGCAACCCGCCGCAACCTGACCCCGATGGCACGCATCGCCAGTTGGGCAACGGTCGGCGTCGACCCTGCCATCATGGGAACAGGACCTATCCCCGCCTCGCGCAAAGCACTGGAGCGCGCAGGGTGGTCAGTCAATGACCTCGAGCTTGTCGAAGCAAATGAGGCCTTTGCCGCCCAAGCCATCGCCGTGAACCGTGATATGGGATGGGACCCCGCCATCGTGAATGTCAACGGCGGTGCAATAGCAATCGGACACCCCATCGGCGCATCGGGGGCACGCGTGCTGACAACGCTGATCTATGAAATGAAACGGCGCAACCTTAGCCGTGGGCTGGCAACTCTCTGCATCGGCGGCGGGATGGGCATCGCCATGTGCATCGAAAATATTCGCTGATTACTGACGCAAATGGCACTTGCCTTTGGCACCATGCACCTGGCACTATGCACCATGCACCATGCACCTGGTACCACGCACCTGGCACTATGCACCACGCACCTTGTATGACCTTCGCATTGCTGTCCGGCTGCCCCGGTTGACCACTGCCCCTTTGTCGCCTCGTCCCTCATTCTCACGCCCCTTTACTCCCCCAATCCCCGGTATCCTCGCATGCGAAACGCCCTCGTCACAGGAGGCAATCGCGGCATCGGACGTGCTATTGCCGAAACATTGAAAGCCGCTGGCTACAATGTCGTTGTCAATTACGCCAACAACGATGAAGTTGCCCAACAATTTACCCAAGAAACCCAAATCCCCGCAGTCAAATTCGATGTTGCTGCCTTCGATGCATGCGAAGCCGGCATAGCCGAGTGTGAACGCGTGCTTGGTGGCCCTGTCGATGTGCTGGTGAACAATGCCGGAATCGCCCGCGATAGCTTCTTGCACAAAATGAGTGCTTTGCAGTGGCACGAGGTGATCGGTGCTGACCTTTCCTCGCTGTTCAACGTCACGCGCCCCGTTATCGAGGGCATGCGCCAACGAAAATTTGGCAGAATTGTCAACATTGCCTCGGTGAACGGGCAGGCCGGACAAGTCGGGCAAACCAATTACTCGGCGGCAAAGGCAGGTGTGCACGGCTTTACCAAAGCCCTCGCCCTGGAAAGTGCCGCAAAGGGCATCACGGTGAACACCGTGGCACCGGGCTATGTCAACACGGATATGCTGAAAAACGTCCCCGAAAAGGTCATGGACGCCATTGTGAGCAAAATCCCGGTTGGGCGGTTGGCTGAACCAAATGAAATAGCGCAGGCCGTGTTGTTTCTTGTCCGTGACGATGCTGGGTTTATCACCGGGTCATCGCTCTCGGTGAACGGTGGGCAACACATGGCGTAACTTTTGCGTCGCTCGGCCTGTGGGAGAGGGCACATACCGTGCGAGCAGAAGAACTGCTGTGCATTCGGGCAACGGGGCAAGTGTGGCAAAGATGGGGGCAGGGGTGAAGGCGCATTCCATTTCCAGGCGGGCAGGAGGCGTCGAATGGGGGATGGGGCGTTGTTCCTCCGGGGGGTCTGATGATGCTGTTGTTTGCTTTCGCGTTGCGTCCATGCCTGCTATCCTCTTCGTTGCTCTTCCCTCTTCATAAATGGCCATCGTGATGACAATGGATAGTCTCCAAGAGGCACAACGCCAACAACCCGTCCGCCACCCTGAGAAGGTGCATCGGCGCGCCAACCCAATCCAACGCAAACCTGCGTGGCTGAAAGTCAAAGCCCCGACATCGAAAGAGTACCGCGACACGAAGGCCATCGTCCGTGCCAACAACCTGCACACCGTTTGCGAGGAAGCCGCCTGCCCCAATATCGGCGAATGCTGGGAAAAGCATCACGCCACCTTCCTTATTATGGGCGATACCTGCACCCGAGCTTGCGCCTTCTGCAATATCACCACCGGCAAGCCCACCGCCCTTGACCCCATGGAGCCGGGGCGAACAGGCCTCGCCGTGAAGCAAATGGGACTCGAACACGTCGTGGTGACCTCGGTTGATCGCGACGATCTGAACGACGGCGGCGCCCAGCACTTCGCCCAAACCGTCCGGGCTATCCGCGCACGCAACCCCAACACCACCATCGAGATTCTTACCCCCGACTTTTGCCGCAAGCCCAACGCCGTGCACGCCTTCGCCGATGCCGTGCCCGACGTGTTCAACCATAACCTAGAAACAGTGCCGCGCCTCTATCCGACTGTGCGTCCGGGTGCCCGCTATTTCGGCTCGCTTCGACTGCTTGCCGATGCCAAGCTGCACCTCACCAACGTCTTTACGAAATCCGGCATCATGGTCGGTCTCGGCGAGACCGACGAGGAGGTGGGACAAGTCATGGATGACATGCGCAGTGCCGATGTCGATTTCATTACCATAGGCCAGTACCTCCAACCTTCGACCCACCACGCCGCGATCGACCGCTTCGTGACCCCGGAACAATTCGATGCCTATGCGGAGATGGCAAAAGGCAAGGGCTTCTTGCTGGTCGCCTCATCGCCGCTGACACGGTCATCACACCACGCGGGCGACGACTTTGCCCGCCTGAAGATGGCGCGCCGCAAAGCCGCCTCATGAAACAGTATGTTGTGTCGAAAAGACTCCCCTTCCACGCCGACACCCTGTTCGATCTGGTCTGGGACGTGAAAGCATACCCCCAATTCGTGCCTTGGTGCCAAGCCATCCGCGTCAGTAACCATAACGAAGACAGCATGATCGCCGAGATGGTCGTTGGCGTGAACCACCTGCGCGAAACCTTCGTTTCCAAAGTGGTCGCAGGTACTGATCGCTCGGCGATAACGATGGCAAGCGTGCGCGGCCCGTTCAAGATTTTCGAATCCCGCTGGACGTTTCACAACCAAGGCTTGCAGGTGCCAACCCCAAACTATGGCGATGAACAATTCCCCGCCGATAGCGGCGCAACCCTTCTTGATGCCGCAACCCCCCGGGATGCCGCAACCCCCCGGGATGTCGCAACCAAGCAAGCAGCGGCGGACGCAGCAGAAACCGAAGTGACCTTTGCGGTGACCTTTGCTTTTCGCTCGTTGATGTTCGAACGCCTGCTAGGATTTGTGTTCGATAACCTCGCCGAGCGCACCGTCGCGGCATTCGGCGACGAAATGCATCGGCGTTTGCCAGTTACCGACGGGGCACTTTTGGCTTAGGGGTGTCCCTCCAGTTCACGTCGCGGCACACTTGGCTTAGGGCTGCCCCCAGCTCACGTCGCTGCACAATCTTCTTATCCTGTGATAGTGACGCTGTGATGGTGCTGTCCGGTGGTGGCAACCTTTCTGCTCGTAGTCTCCCACCCCCGCTTCGACGATGCGGATGGTGTCCTCCCCACCCCTGCTTCGACGATGCGGATGGTGTCCCCCGTTCCCCCGCGTCGACGATGCGGATGGTGTCACCGGCAGGGCTGGAGCAACATTGAAGATTTGTCTTTGATCGACTATGTCTGACATATATGCTGGTGAGCGATGGTGACACAGTGAGGGTGGTTGCCCGCCCGCTCCCGCCGCATTCTTTCTCTTCTGCTGCAAAGTGTTGTTGGCCTCCTGCTATGACTCGTTCTGTTGTAACCCGCTTTGCGCCAAGCCCGACGGGGTATCTCCATATAGGGGGGGCTCGCACCGCCCTGTATAACCTGCTCTATGCCCGCCACAGGAACGGCAAATTCCTGCTGCGGATCGAGGATACCGATCAAAGCAGGCACATCGAAGACGCGGTGACCGCGATACGTGATGGGTTGTTGTGGCTCGGCATCGAATGGGACGAAGAACACCGGCAATCCGCCGCACGGCAAAAACACCAAGCCGAGGCCGAACGACTGGTTGCTGAAGGCAAAGCCTATCGTTGCTACACAACCCCCGAGGAAATGACCGCCATCAAGGCAAGTCACCCCAAACGGCGCGCCGTGAGTCCCTTCCGCCCTGCCGCCGGCACAAGTGCAAGTACGACGCAAGCCGCCGATACGCAGACAGGAAGCTACGTCATCCGTCTGATTACCCCCGAGCACGGACACACGACCCTCGATGACCTTGTCCAAGGGGCGGTTACCCTGAACAATGAAGACATTGACGACTTCGTCTTGCTCAGGAGCGATGGCACGCCAACCTATATGCACGCGGTGGTCGTGGATGACAATGCCAGTGGCGTAACGACCATCATTCGCGGCGACGACCATCTTGTGAACGGGGTCAAGCATCAATTGCTCTACGAGGCACTCGGCTATGCCCTGCCCGAATTTGCCCATATCCCGCTGATTCACGCCGAGGATGGCACGAAACTCTCCAAACGCCACGGAGCTGTGGGAATCGAGCAATTCCAAGCGCAGGGCTACCTGCCCGAGGCCATCGTGAACTGGCTGATGCGCATGGGGTGGGGATACGGCGACCGCGAAATGTTCAGCCTCGCCGATGCCAGTGCCCTGTTCGCCATCGCCGACGTCGGCAAATCCCCCGCACGGCTTGATTACGCGAAACTCAATAGCTTCAACTGCCACTACATCCGGGAACGGCTGGGGCACGATAGGCTCAGCTTGGTCGCACTGGTTCGGCAACACACCGCAGATGCTGTCTCCGACGAGCAGATCGATGCTGCGCTCGAGCTGATTACCCCGCGCCACCAAACGATCAACGGAATCGGCGACGAGATTACC
>JAHZLG010000096.1 GCA_022599995.1 Alphaproteobacteria bacterium
AATGATTGCGGTCACTCTTCCCCAAACCTGTCCATGTTTGCGCGGATCGTAACCAGATACTTGAAGAGCTTTGTCATCCGTGGCGGTAAAGATAACCAGCCGTCCTTTTTCGGGCGGAACGCTCCGATCAACGACGAGCACGTCCCCATCGAGCAGGGCATGGTCAATGCTCGTTTGATCGACAAAATCATCGACGCGATACCGAAGAAAAAAGGTGCTCATCGGATTCCGCACGAGCTGACGATTGAGGTCAAGGCGACTCGATGGCTTTTGAGAGGCGTTGAGAACAGGGGTGGCAAACCCAATTGCGGCGGGTGACTCTTGTATGGAAAGCCATGACGCATCGGCATCGCGCGCACTATCAATCGGCAAATCAGAGGAGCAGAGTGCATGCGACATGGTGCCCCAAGGAAGGCCAGAGTAAGAAAGAATGGTATGGTATCCTGACGAACGTTCCCGCACGAGGGCACGACCTATGACATTGCCGACGAGGCGAGGGTGATATGCTCAGGATGCCTCCGATCGTATGGCGAGCGCAGTGGATTGACAATAGCCCGCTGTCAGTGAATGGGCTATAAATAGCTTGATCTTTTTCTGTAGATGCAGGTGATGATCGATTCTCGGTGCCCGCTTTTGTGTCTTTGGTCTAAAACGGTGCGCGACAATCATGTCGCCCCACCGCCTCGTTGTGTTTGAGGATTTCGGCAGACATTGCTTCCTCTTTCTCGACCATGGGATCAATCCTATGCAACACGACTTTGCGACCCAAGATCGAAGGGGCGAAAGCGTCGGAGGTGACCAAGGCGCACAATCCACCACCGCTGCTCGAAGGTTGTTTTGTGCGGACAACCTCCTTGTGCTGCGCGCGATGGCAACGTGCTCGATTGATCTTGTGTACATGGACCCACCGTTCAATACCAACCGGCGATTTGTGGGATCGAAGGGAAGCCCAGCAGCGGGGGCGGGTTTCGACGATGTGTTTGGCACGCGAACAGAGGACAAAGAAGACCATGCAAATTTGATACATATGTATCCCGAGATAGAACGCTTCCTTTCTCTCGCTACCCATTGGGGGCACAAGGGAAGTGGGCAATACCTTCTCTTTATGGCTGTCCGTTTGATCGAAGTGCGCCGCGTGTTACGTGAAACAGGAGCCCTATATCTGCACTGCGATTCAACCATGGCCCACTACTTGAAGATTTTGCTCGATGGCATCTTTGGCGTAGAGCACCTGCGCAACGAGATCATCTGGTGCTATACAGGGCCGCAGCCATCAAGACAGTGGTATCCGCGCAAACACGACAACCTTTTTTACGTGGCAAAGAGCGCGTCGCATTTCTTTGATGGTGATGCGGTGCGCATTCCCTCTCAATGGAATGCCCTAGGCGGCTTCGGCAATCCCGACGTGCCAAAGAAGAACCGTGGGAAGGTGCCCGAAGATTGGTGGCATATGACGTTTGGGCCGAATTCTAAGGAGCGGGTGGGCTATCCCACCCAAAAGCCACTGGCGTTATTGCATCGGATTATCGCGGCGAGCAGTCGAGAAGGAGAGACCGTGCTCGATCCGTTTTGTGGCAGTGCGACGACTCTTTTGGCCGCCGAAGCCCTGGGGCGCAATTGGATCGGCATTGATGTGTCGCCGCGCATTCATGACATACTCACGATGCGGCTTTCCCAAGCAGGGTATCCCCCATCTTTTGACTACCAAAATATGCATGCGGGCGATCACGCCAAGGGGTAGAGGCGGGGCTCCGGTTGGAATAGTCGAGGCGTTTCACGTGAAACGCACACCGCACCGCACCGCACAGACCGGCACCACCCCGCACCGACCGGCCGGCTAGTGTTTTGGACGGCAGTACCAGACGACGAGCATTCCCGCGACCATGCCGACGATCACCATGATCCACAACGGCAAGACAGAGTGAGAGCGGGGAGAAAAGGCAATGTATTCTCCGTATTGCTCGATCAGGTATGATTCGATCGCCGCCGGGGAATCACCCCGTTGCAGCCGCTCGCGAATCAGAATGCGGATGTCTAGGGCGAATTGGGCATTCGAATCAGCAACAGACTGGCCATCACAAGTAAGACAACGCAACTGGGTTTCGAGGTCGCGGGCAGCAATCTCTTGGGTTGCACTCAAGGGAGGCAAAGAGACGGTTGTTGCCTCCGATACTGAGCCAGATGAGTTTGAGGCAGATGAATCTGAGGCAGATGAATCTGAGCCAGACAAGTCTGTGCCAGATGAGTCTGTTGCAGACGTATTTATTGCCGATGGCGATAGCTGCGTGGCGACAGAGACCTCCGCACGCGACTCAAGGGAGGCCAAGGCAAAGGAGGCCAAGGCAAGGGAGGCGATGCCAAGCAAGGGCAGCAAGAACCCTCGGGGCCGCGGCAACGAGCGCAGAGACAACGACTGCAACGAGACCATGTGCGAAAAATGCTTCACAGTGAAGGAGACCCGATCACAACAGCAGAGGAAGCAAGGATTGGCGGATGAGGGCGGGGGTAAGAATGCCCACATGCCGCCAGATCATCACGCCATCGCGGATAACAAGGCTCTCGGGGACACCATAGACGCCCAATTCGATGCCAATGCGATTGTTGGTGTCCACGAGCACCTCAGTGTAAGGGTTGCCGTGCTGCATCAGCCACGCTTCGGTGTCGACGGGGGTGTCGTTCCATGCGATCCCAATGATCCGATGATTGCCTGCGGCAAGCTCCGTCAGAAAGGGGTGCTCGGCAAGGCAGGGCACACACCACGAAGCGAACACGTTCACGATAACGGTTCCCGAAGTCTCGCCAAACAGATCACCGGATTGGCGAAGATCGCCGCCCAAGGTGTACCCCGAAAAAGCTGGGAGGGGTTTGCCAATCAGAGGGCTCAGTGCGGGGGTGTCACGTGATGTGGTGAGCTGGAACGCGAGCGCAGGCAACAACAAAATGACCACCACAAAGGGCACGATTTTCCATCGATGGCGGAACACGACGTCAGAGGGAGGATTTGAAAAGAAACGCATCGCAGAAGGCACACCGCAACCGAAAAAGAGGGCAATGGCCGGAGGAACAATGAGGCTTGCCTACTAGTAGGCAAGCCTACTAGCAGGCAAGCCTACTAGCAGGCAAGCCTACTAGTAGGCAAGCTAGCTAGCAGGCAAGCTAGCTAGCAGGCACAGGAAAGCAGGCACAGGCAAGCTAGCTTGCTCGCTAGCTGCGATTACCCCACCGGGTGTTTTTTTCGCAAGAAGAAAGCGGCAAGCCCTCCGATGACGCCAAGCATCACGCCGAACCAGATCAAGGGAATCCCGGGGCGATAATGCAGCTGAACGAGTGTCTCAGCGGCCTGCCCTTGAGAGGCAGTGCCCTCTGTTTCTGTGTTGCCAAGAACGGCATAGAGATCACGCAGGCCATTGGTATGGATGTCCGCCTCGGATGTCACTGTCTGCTGGGGAGGCGGATACAGGAAAAGAGACGGCTTCAACACGAAAGCAGTCCCTGTCGCCGTGCGGAACTCAAGGGAGACCTCACGGACAAAATAATTCTGGGCGCGATAGTAACGCTCCTCGCGCAGGTGCACCTCGTAACCGACAAAAGTGTCGGCCTGCTGCGGCGTAAGCACCAGCGTCTTCGAAACAGAGAACCCCTCGGCCAACACGATGCCCAAGATGACAACCCCAAGGGCCAAATGCCCAAGGATCATGCCCCAAGACGAAGACAAGTCGCGCAGAAGTTTTGGCGTAACGGAAAACGCACGCGCGCCAACAGGGCGTTGCCGCCAGAGGGTGGTGATTTGCATGCAACCCGAAACGAGCAAGGCCAGCGCACAGCCGAACCCGGCCACGATGCCAATGTTTTTGCCCAACCCAAAGACGCGCAACGAAGAAAGCGCATCAACATCAGACGAAGCGGGTGGAGGGACGAGAACGATGGCCGCAAACACCGCAGTCCCAATGCCGAAAGCCCCGAGAATGACCCAAATCTTTCGTTGCTGGCGGGGTGAGACAGCCGTTGCCGAAGAAGAACGAAGACGCCACCGAGCGTAGGGAAAGATCGATGCCAAAAGTGCAGCAACCAAGAACAGAGGAACAACTGTCGTGTTGAACCAAGGGGCACCGATGGAAAGCTTTGAGTGCAGTATCGATTCGGCAACATAAGGATACAGCGTGCCGATCAGAATGATCACCGCAGCAGAGACGAGCAGGTAATTGTTCAAGACCATGCCATACTGTCTTTCGAACATAGGCTCTAGAATGCTACGAAGCCTGCTCGGTGGTGTCACGGGAAATACGGCTGCCCCCTGAGACTGTGATGGCTGAGTCGAGAATGCGCTCGCCCCGCTGCCGATTGGCGTGCTTTTCGATGGCAACCCCGGCGGCGGCGTGTCCGACGTCGCGTCGCGTCCCGATTCTGGGGGAGAGTAAAAACAAAGAAAGCCCGTGCCTGCTAGGGCGGTGATCGCAAAGATGCTCATAAACCAGATGCCACGCGTCGAGTCAGTCGCAAAGGCGTGCACCGAGGTCAGTAATCCCGACCGCACCAGAAACAGACCAACAAGGCAAAACAGATACCCCAACAAAGCCAGCAACAACGTCCACGTGTGAAAGGCGTCCTTGCGACGCAAAACGATCAACGAATGCAAGAGTGCCGTCATCAACAGCCATGGCATAAGGGCGGTGTTTTCCACGGGGTCCCAGAACCAGTACCCTCCCCATCCTAATTCGTTGTATGCCCACCACGATCCGAGGGCGATCCCTGCGGTCAAGAACGTCCAACCGATGGTGACCCAAGGCATGACCAATGCGGCCCACCCCCGCGTGACGAAATTGGTGCGCATCGCCGCAAAAGCATGGGCAAAGACCACCGCCAGACAGACATAGCCTCCGTAGAGCAACGGCGGATGAATCGCCAAACCGAAATGCTGTAACAACGGATTCAACCCGAGTCCCTCGTGGGGCACAACGAGCAACCGTTCAAAAGGATTCGAAGCCGACAGCAAGTAGACGACAAACATCATACTGATCGTGCTAAGCCCGATAAGAAGGTAGGCAAGGTAGGCAACCGGTATCGGTGCAGGGGAAGTCGGGTTTGCCTTGCTCGTTACATCATCGGGGTGCACGCCGTGTTGTACCTCTGTCAAAGAGGCGGTTGCCCCCACGCGGCCCTGGCAACGCATCGTTTGGCGGATGGCGAGGAATGCAACCAAGGCAAACATGGCATTCCACAGCAAAAAAGAGCCCTCGTGATTGCCCCACGTCCCACTGATCTTGTACAGCAAGGGCTTCAGCGTGTGCGAATTGGAGGCCACCACCGCCAGCCGAAGATCACTGATGACGAAGGAGTACACCAAGGCAAAGAAGGCAAAGCACAGTGAGAAGCAAAGCAACGCACTGCCGTATCTTGCCAGTGACGTGAGGCTTTGTTGGACTGCTGCGCGCGACGCGTGGTGCGGGCGCATTTTGCTATGCCAAACGCTAAACCCGCCAAAAAGGATCAGAGTGCCACAGATAACGGCACCAAGTACCAAGCCAGCGTTCGCAATTTCAATGAGCATTATGCCGTGATGTTAGGCTGGATCAGCTTGCAAGGGGGAAGGGAAAGCAATACCGCAGGAATGCAAAGAAGACGGGGGCGTGATAACAACAACCGGTCATGATGCCCTTAATGATGTCCTTGGTCATGGTCGGTGAGGCAATCGGTGAGGCCAAGCGATGAAGGTAATCGGTGAGGCCAATCAGTGAGGGCGGCATCACAAATCGCCGCGTCGAGTTGTCAGGCGGCCGTGTTGGGGTCAGTTGGGGTCAGTATGGGTTGCTGTTACTGCTCTTGCGCGGGATCGCCGCGGGGTCACCAGATGCGGCAGGGCGATAGTTTTCGTCGTGCTTTGCGAGCACCTCGGAGGCAGTGAGCACACGGCGTCGAGTGTCCCAAGTTCCAATCGCGATGACCGTTTGTCCTTCTCGGAACAGATCAGGGAGGATGCCAACAAATGTCACCGTCACCTCCTGTTGGTCGTCTTCGACCGTGAACTGATGCATGCCTCTTGCTCGGGAGACACTGCCTGTTTTGACGATGCCTCCTAGACGCACGCGCTCGGAAGATGGGAGTGCCAGCAATTCCGCGGGCAAGACAAAATAAGTAACCGATGAGCTGAAGCCCCAAAGGATCAATCCAACGGCAAGAGTCGCCCCGAACAGAAGCCCCAGAGTGGCACGGAGACGTTGTTTGACTTTGAAGTGCATGAATTTAGGTGCGCACGGGAAAACGAATCCGGCAATTAGGCCAGAGAATCAAGATTGAGAACCTGTGTTTTTGCGCTGTCTTCGCACCCGTCGTGCCGCGACGAGGGACTGCACAACCAGCCCGCCCACGATCAAGAAGGTGATTCCATAGCTAGCAAGGACAAAGACAGACACATCGACCATGATCAGAACACCCCCAAGCCTACTGCGACGAGAGAGGGGACGGGTGCGAGACCGGGGCAGCCTGCCGTACCTTCCGGGAAGATTGCCCCCGTCTTTGGACAAGTGTCGTTTCAAACCGAGTGGCAACAAGCCAAAACGCCCCGAGGGTTGCGGCAAGGAACATGACAAGCAAGGGAGTCAAAAGCGACGGGTCGATGCGAGGACCACCAAGCCGAATGAGCGAGGCAGGTTGATGCAGACTATGCCACCAGTCCACCGAGAATTTCACAATAGGCAGGTTGATTGTGCCCACCACCAGCAGGATTTGACTGACAACCGCGGCGCGGCGCGCATCATTGATGCTGTTTACAAGCAACAGGTGCCCGCAGTAAAAGAGCAAAAGCACAAGCACCGAGGTGAGACGCGCATCCCAGACCCACCAGGTGCCCCAAGTTGGCTTCCCCCAGATAGCGCCGGTGAGTAAGGTGGTGAGCGTGAAACATGCGCCGATGGGGCTGACAGCACGTTGGAACAGCGGGGCGAGGGGCGACTGTGAAATCAGTCCAAAAACAGCCGACACGCCGAGGACAAAATAAAGGCTCGTGGCAAGGTAGGCCGAGGGAACGTGAACATACATGATACGCACGTGCTCGCCTTGTTGGTAATCAGGCGGCGAGCCGAGCAACCCTAGCCACAGCCCGAAGCCTAAGACTGCCAAGGCACACCAGCCGACGTAAGGAGCGATCGCAAACATCGTACGGAGTACTTTGGGCGTGTTCACCGTCAAAAGCATTGTCAGCTGGGGTGATGAGAGATGAAAAGGGGTGCGCACAAAGACACTGTGTGAAGAAAACCAAGGCAACCAGGGCTGCTAAGGCAACACGATCACCGAATGATCACCGAATGATCACCGATGGTTGCGCGTCACACCATGCGCCTCCATCATAGCACCCTAGGAGGCGAAATCACCTTCAAAAACGGTTGCCTCGACTGACCGAAGACCTAAGACGAAATGATGACAGCCGCGTTGCCCCTGATTGTAAGACAAAACAGCCATGCGATGAGCCATGAACAACAGCCGCTGGCGATCGTCCTTGCCGGAGGCACAAGAGATGCCTTCGTGCTTGCAGAGTATATTGTGCGGGCTCTTCATGGCGCGCAATCAACCAGTGGCGCGGCAACTGGTCGCGCGACTAGTCGCCGCGAGACTAGTCTCCACGTGGGGGGGCAAAGGAGGTGCATCGTTTACTACATGCTGGCGGGGCACACGCCCTCGCCGCGCATTCCGCCGGGAACAGTCCCATGGATCAAGGGATCGGAGGAAGACGAAGCGAAACCGCTGTCCCTCTTGAACGACAGGGTATGGGCAGAAAGAAATGTCGTTGCGGTCATTGATGCGACGCATGTTTTCGCCGTGCGGTTTCACGTGAAACTGAAGCGTTTTGCCCAGAGGCTGGGGCTTCCGCTCGGGGTGGTGCGCAGGGGCTTGTGGGAAGCGTCCGAGGGCGATGATTGGCGTGCGTGGTGCCAACAGGCCGATTTGGCGCGGGAGATAGCTGCCTATTGTGCCCGTCGCGATGGTTGGCACCCCATGTCTCATCAGTTGGGGATGATTCGAATAGCGGTTGCCCTTGGCGGGAGAACCATGCAGGCGTGGCATGCCTCTTCTTTGGCGCTCAATGTATCCGAGGACGAGGCACCCCAGTCGAATGACAACCAAGCAGACAAGCAGGGTGGAAACGCAGCCAGGACGGTCGTTTTTGTGTGGCGGTGTTTTTCAACATCGCCGGCATTGCGATTGCGCGCGGCCCCTCGGCATTCGACCATCACAGTTGCCGCAACGGACAGTGTGACGCTGGAACGGCAACGGCTTGAATCAGGGCATATCGATGCCGTGATCATGCGCAACAGCGGAGGAGATGCCTCCGCCTTGCTGACCGCGACAAGGCAACTCGCGATCCCGGTTTTTATGCAATACCCGGATCACGATGACCGCGATGACCAAGATGGCCAAGATGACCGCGATGACCAAGATGACTGCGACGAGCCCCCAGCCCCTTATCACAACCTTAGGCTCTTTGGACTCGATGACCTGCCTTCGATCACTCGATGGGTGACCGATGTGGTTTTTCATCAGAAGGGATAAGGTCTCGGCGCGCGCCACCGGGTGCAAGCCGGACGACGGTAACTCGAGGGCACACCCGTGCTCACAAAGGTTTTACTATCCGTGATGCCGCATAGCAGGGGAGGATCGATGAGAAGCCCCCGCGCATGGGCAGAGGGACGTTGTTGCTATCTCGATTTGGTCGCCGAGGACACGGAACATAGCCAAGGAAAGGCAGACAGTTCGCAGGGGGTTGTTTGCATTTGTCCGTGTCCAGCACTATATAAGGTCTTCAGTAACAAAGCCGTGTTTCGTATCGAGCGCATGGTCTTTGTCATCCTGATCGGCTCCCCAAAGATGCGCTGTATCGGGGGAATGGCAATATCCTGTTGAGACTGGATGGGAGAATAACCTGCTGAAGGGCAGGCTTCATGGCACCCCAAGACAACATGTTATGCCTTCTTTCAAGCCGTTGTTGAGTTTCTGCTTTTTCGTGCGCGGCACCCGGGCAACTGAAAGCAAAGCAACCAAATGTCTCTCGATGACTTTTGGAGTCGATGGTCACATTGGTCAGGTGCCCTGAGGTCACGTTGGTCAGGTGACCTG
>JAHZLG010000097.1 GCA_022599995.1 Alphaproteobacteria bacterium
CCCTCGAGTGGCTTACTTCCCATTTGTCCTTTTCGCCATGCGGTCACACCAAAGCCCATATGATGCAGCGTGCGTCCGATATGCGTGCCAATGTTTCCCGCCCCCAGTATCCCGACTCGGTACTCTTCGGTGGTTTTGTTGTCTCGCGGTTGCCACCTGCGACCGGCTTGCAATGCGCGATAGGCGTGGAGGTGTCGCTGATGGCCGATCACATAGTGCAAGACGTACAAGGCAATATCGTGCGACATCGCCGGATCGTGCAGGCGCACGACGGGCACATCGGGCAATGTCGGGTCTCCGGCAAGGCGATCGACCCCTGCCCCCAAAGAGAGAATTGCGCGCAGATTGGGGAATTCACTCCACCGTCCTGTCGGATGATTCCACACCAAGGCATATTCGACAGCACTGGCGTCTCCCACCTCGGGGTAGACACACACGTCGACCAAGGGAAAGGCGGCCGAGACTCGGGCATGCCATTCCGCCGTTGCTTCGGCTGAATCACAACTGATTACAATGCTCATGGGTCACCTGTTGGCTGGATCGGAGTTCAACGCGACATCGCTTCGGCGGCATCGCCCTTGTTGTCAATAGCGATAGGAAGGATCGTCGCGGTCGAGCATGCGGAGCAACGCCGGCCACTCATATTTGCCGGGCGGGAAGTGATCATATTGTTTGCGCGCCAGATCCCACATCGCGGGCGTGGCGGCGTCGAGCTCCCGTCCGGTTGCGTGGGCTTGCAGCATCACTTTGCACGCGCGGTCGAGGTAGTACATATTGACAAAGGCCTCACCTGCTGTTGCTCCGACCGTCATGAAGCCGTGGTTGCGCATAATCAGTGCTTTTTTGCCGCGCATGTTTTCCGACAGTCGCCCGCGCTCTTCGGTGCTGAGGGAGAGGCCCTCCCATTCATGATAGCCGATCTCGCCGTGGAGCATGGCACTGTCCTGCACGAGCATTTGCACCCCATCTTTGAGCGCGGTCACGGCCAATGCTGCAGGCACATGGGCATGAAAGACAACCTTCATGTCGTGGTGATCGTTGTGGATCGCGCTATGAATAATGAACCCGGCTGTATTGACGTCTTCGGGGCCATCGATAACGCTGCCGTGCTCGTCGACCTTAATGAGGTTGCTTGCCGTCACCTCGGTGTACATCAATCCGAACCGATTCAGCAGAAATTGATGGTCGGTGCCCGGGACGCGCATCGTGATATGGTTCCAGATCAGGTCGTCGTAATGGAATTTTGCTGCCAAACGGTACATGGCCGCCAAATCAACGCGGGCTTGCCACTCCGCCGCCGAGTATTTTCCGGTGCCCTTTTTGTTCTGAAAGTCGGTTTCGGTCATTTCAACCATGGGAGGGTTCTCCGTGTTTTGCGGTGGGGTTAGGGACGAGAAAAATCAGGTTCGGGCAGGGAAAGGCCGGGCTCATTCCCCAAGGGGCTGTTGGTTGGCTTGTTCCAGCATTTGCACGGCGATGAGGTGGGGGGCATCGGCACCGAAGGCGGCGACGGCGTCGGCATAGATTCCTTCCACCTTCTCGGTGATGGGAAGATCGAGATTAAGGCTCGTTGCGAGGGCTCTTGCCACGGCAAGGTCTTTGTGGGCCAAGCCAAGATCGAAGCTGGGATCAAAGCTGCGATCGAGCAGCTTGGGGCCGTATTGGTTGGCGACATAGCTTGCGCCCGTGCTTTGCTGGATGATCTCTAGCATGTGGTGGACATTGGTGCCGCCTGATTGGGCAAGCATGAGTGCCTCGGCCAGGGCTTGTGTGTGGAGGTAGCACAGCATCACCTGTGCCATTTTGGCGACGTACCCTGCCCCATTGGCTCCAAGAAAGTAGGTCTTTGACCCAATGGCGTCAAGCAACGGCTGGATTTGTCGCACCGCGGCTTCGTCGCCCGCGGCCATAACAATGAGGGTTCCTGCCTTCGCGCCTTCGGCTCCGCCGGTTATGGGCGCATCGATGAAGGCGCATTGTTTGGCGCGTGCCCACTCGCCCAGCCGCACCCCGGTGTCTTGGCGGCACGTGCTCAGATCGATCCACACGCCTTGCGCGGGGAGCCCGTCAAGCAGGTCTTTCATGCCCTCGACCTCGCGCGGCCCCGGCAGTGAGGTCATCACCACCAGTTGCTGCGGGTCTCCCGCTTTAGCTTGTCGCGGGTCCCCCACTTTGGATTTTCGCGGGTCCCCCGCGGGGGCTTGTAGCGGGTCCCCCGCGGGGGCCTGTAGCGGGTCTCCCGCGGGGGCTTGGGAGATTTCCGCAATGGCCGCGTCGATCGAGTCGGTTGCGGTGATCCCGACTTGCTGTGCCGCGGCTTGCTTGGCAGGGTCAAGGTCGACTCCAACCAAGCGATGCCCATGGGTCATCAGGTTCGATGCCATCGGCAAGCCCATGTTGCCGAGGCCGACAAAAACCACTGCGAATGTTTGTGCGTCGCGCATTGGGGAGTTGGGGGTGGGGTGTGGGGGGGGTGGGCGACGTCAGAAGGGCAACAAGTGAGCAATGGTCTGGTCAGAGGTTGCCTACAACAAGGCAACCACGCGCGCACGCCCTAAGACATCTCTTAGGGCACGGGCAAGTAAGATACTGTTCCTTATTCAGGGACGATTCTCGGTTTTCTGCGACAACCCTATGACAAGAGCGACTAGGGCGACTCGATCAAGCACGCATGTCACAATTTTCGCCGGAACATGGCCGCTAGGCAATGAATTTGGCTTGCGGGCGAAGGAAGCCGGGCTTATACGTACTGGCAGAGAACCCTATGGACGTTAACACTCTTTACCCCGCTGCCGCGTTGATGGCAGCACTTTGTTGGGCAGTGGGTCCGTTCCTTGCCTTCTCGAGCAGCA
>JAHZLG010000098.1 GCA_022599995.1 Alphaproteobacteria bacterium
CATCGACCTTATCGATCCCCAGTGGCATTGCACCCTCACCGTGGGCAATAGCGATATTGCCTTCGCCTTCACCGCCGACAACTACAAAGACGTCTTGTATGTCGCGTACAAGAAGGCCGAGCAACTCATTCAACTCTGGACGTGGACGATACAAGACTACAATGTCCAAAAACTAATCTCTCTAGCCAACAAGGAAAAGCATCATGCTTAATCGTGTCCAACTCATCGGCAACATAGGGCAGAACCCCGAGCTTGTCCCTACAGCAAGCGGTGACCCATTTGCCGTTTTATCGGTTGCCACCTCGAAGAAGTGGCGCGACAAGCGGGGTGAGCCCCAGCAGAGCACCCAGTGGCATTCGGTGACGATCTTTCACCCTGCCACACGGGAATTCGTGATGAAGTACCTCGAGAAGGGTATGCAGGTCTTGGTCGAAGCCGAGCTAAACTACTATACTACGGAGAAGAACGGTGAGACCCTGTATCACACCTCGATCGTGGTAAGGTCGGGGGATCACTGTGTCCGCATCTTGGGGAGCAAACCTAAGGGGCAAGAGCACAACGATGGCCATCACAACGGGCATCACAATGGGCATAACGATGCCCCCGAGGCCCAACAGAACCCGGCGGGATAGGCATGCGAAATGCGGAAGGGGGATTGGGGAGGGTGGGAGGGGGATCGAGTATCCTTTAGACCATAGGCATTCCCCATGACCCTTTTCGCCACATCGCCATTGACCTCCGATCCACCTGCCATCGACCACTGGCTTGCCGAGACCACCCTTGCTCTATCCGAGCAAGTTTGCCCGATCGGTGCCCGCCTGACCTGCATCGGAGACGTCTATGCCCCCGATGCCGAGCTCGAGCTCCACCTACAACGGGGCGATAACACGGTCGTTATAGACCTACAACACGGGGGCAAACACCAACAACGCCTGCAAAACCTGCTCAGCCATGCCAATGCGCGGGTTCGTGCTTGGGACGCCAAAGCCCTCATCATCGGGTTGCAAGCCCACTGCGGCATCACGGTCACCCCCTCCTTTGACGTGCTCGCCGCGCATCACCTGCTCGGCAACGATGCCCTCCCGCCAGAGGAAGCACCCGTACTTGAGACTGGCCAGCACGCCATCGATGCCCTTGTGCGCGACAAGCCCCTGCTTCGCTTCTATCAGCACGTGCTGTTGCCCGCTATCATCAGTATCGCCCGCATGGAGCTCTATGGGGTGCAGTTTGACAAGCACGCGGCGAAGCTCCTCGATGACGCCCTTACCCGTGAGATCGAGGCACGCGAGGCAAGCCTGCTTTCTCTGCTCCCGTCTTGGCTAGAATCCGAGCACTGGCAAGCTATCCATCGCGCCAAGCAACAAGGAC
Organism: Alphaproteobacteria bacterium; assembly: GCA_022599995.1. Taxonomy (GTDB): domain Bacteria; phylum Pseudomonadota; class Alphaproteobacteria; order CBDBCS01; family JAHZLG01; genus JAHZLG01. Next base: position 1,369 of record JAHZLG010000098.1, read on the forward strand.
GATCGCCAATCACTGCCGAGATGCTTGTGCAGTGGTTGTTCTCCGAGCAGGGATTGGGGCTGACCCCCTCCCAGCACACCGGCACGGGCAAGCCCTCGACCAAGGCAGAGCACCTGCGGTCATTCCAAACTGACCCCCGTGCCGAGCCTATCATCGAGGCATATACGGGCTCGATTACGGCACACAAGATGCGGTCGACCTACGTCAGGGGCTTCCTGCGCGAGATCAAGTCCGATGGACGATTGCACCCTGCCTACAAAGTGGTCGATGGGACGTCCACAGGGCGGTTGTCGGCACACAACCCTCCGATCCAGACCATCCCCCGCGCCGATGGCGATGGGCAGGGGCAAGACTTCCGTGCTTGCTTTACGGCTCCCCCCGGTTATGCCTTTTTCACGGCAGACTATGCGCAGGGCGAGCTTCGCGTGATTGCCGATGTCGCAAACGAGGAGAACATGCTGCAAGCCTTCGCTGATGGCATCGACCTGCATGCTGCCACGGCGGCACGGATCAACGGGGTGGACATCGATGAGTTTCTGTCGTGGCAGGGCAAGCCCTTGCTTGACCAGCAATACAAGTCGATGCGCAACGGGGCGAAGGCGGCTAATTTCGGGTTGGTTTATGGTATGGGCGCGCGGGGGTTTGCACAGTATGCGCGTGGCTATGGTCTTGCGTGGTCGGAGCAGGACGCGCAGCGGATCATAGACGCCTTTTTTGCGGCTTATCCGAGATTGCAGGCTTGGAAGCAGGAGGCACTTGCAGAGGCTCGCACCCGTGGTTATGTGCAGTCTCCTTTGGGGCGCAGGCGTGCCATTGGGGGTTTGTTTGATACGAACCCTGCTCGGCGCGGGGCGGCCGAGCGTGCGGCGATCAACACGCCGATCCAGAGCACCTTATCGGACATCACCTTACTGGCGATCACGGCGTTGCAAGGGCGGGGTGTTGCGCGGGGCGTTCATCCTGTTGCGATGGTGCACGATGCGATATACGGCTACTTGCCTGCTGCCGGGGTTGCGGAGGGTGTTGCTTGGGTGCGCGACTGCATGGAGACGCTTGATTTTTCTCTTCTTGGCTGGGCACCGCGGGTAAAGTTCCAGATTGACATCACAACCGCCCCCTCCCTCGGGCACTAGGCTCTACCCCTCTTACGCCCCTGACTTCTTGACTGTAATGCGCTTCACGCATCTTTTTCACGGTGCAACGCATGTCATATTTTTTACTCTCCGATCGTCAAATGTGTCTTATTCGCCCTCTCCTCCCTACCGCAAGAGGTTCTAAGTGCA
>JAHZLG010000009.1 GCA_022599995.1 Alphaproteobacteria bacterium
AGCTAAAAGCTAGGCTTAGAAGATGAGAGCTAGAAGCGAGGCTTAGGAATTGTTGATCTGCGTCATGGTGTTAATGTACTCGCCCATGCGGTCTTCATCGCCCTTCACCACCTGCGACTGCATCGTCTGATAGAAGTGCTGAATATCGATCATCGAGACGATTTCGGTCACCCCCTTCACGTTTGACCCCTCAAGCGCATATTGCTCGACAAACGGGGTTGCCGTCTGGATGGGGGTTTGGTCGGTGGTGAAAAAGCTGGTGCCGATCTTCTCGAGCGCCGAGTCGTCCTCGAACTCGACAATCCCCAGCTGCGTCACGAAATTGCCATCGACCGAGATCACCCCATCACGGGACAGCGTCAATTCGCGATAGCCAGTGGGGACGGTGATCGGGTTGCCCGCCACATCGAGCAAGAGATTGCCCTCGGCGGTTGCGATCTGATTTTGCTCGTTCAACGTAAATCGACCGTTGCGGGTGTAGCGTTCGCCCTCGGCATTTTGCACGGTGAAGTAGGTTTGTTTGTCGCGCAGGGCAAAGTCGAGCGGGTTACGCGTGTCGGTGATTGGCCCCTGCAACCGATCGCGGCCAAGGTTGCCTGAGGTGTTGAAAGTAATATCATCGGTACCTCGTGGCAGGGTGATCAGCTCCTTGAACCGCACACGGTCGCCCTGAAAGGCGGGGGTGTTGAGGTTGGCGATATTGTTTGCGGTCGCATCCAGTCGCCGTCGCAAGGATATTTGGGCTGATAACGCGACATAAAGAGTATTTTCCATTGGTTCTCCTTTGGGGGTGCCCTTTTGTGGGGGCTTTGTGAATCAGAAGCAATAATCATGCCCCTTCACGACAGCCTCGCAAATATCGCCAACAACAGGGCAACCTTGACTTCGATCGTCCTTGTGGTACTATCAATTGAGGTGAGGAATCACTGTTTTTCATGTTTTCATGGGGTCCCGGCGTTGTTTTGCCGCCATAGAAGAACAGCCCGGCACAGCTAAGTCCTGCACAGCTAAGCAAGGTCTCCCAAGCTCTTTCCTGCACCGTTGCCCCCTCAGGCAAGGCGCAATGGGGGGCGTCGACAGCACCTTGCTCGATCACACCGCCTCACGTCGCAATCCGCACAACACCAAGAAGACCTCGCAGTCCACAAGGAAGTGATATTTATGGAAATCCGTTTTCACGCCCATCACATCGAGAAGAGCGATATGTTCGAAGAACGTATCACGACAGCCCTGAACGAGTTGAACGACAAGTACCTACAGCAGGTTGATACCGCCTCGGTAACCGTTCAGAAGCAGGGAGCAGAATTTGTGGTCAATGTGAAGATGCGCCATGGAGGCAAGCTCCTTGTGCAAGGACACGGCAATAATGTTTCGGCATATATTGCCCTCGATTCTTGCCTTGAGCGGGTGGCAAAGCAGTTGCGCCGCTACAAACGGCAATTGCGCAACATGAAGCCGCGCGGGGCCAAAGACATTATCTTGCGCGCCCCGCACCGTATTATTACGCCGTTTGTCGATGAGGCAATGGACGAAGCAGCCAACGCCGCAGCTGCCATGCCCGCAACCACCGGTGTCAGCACACACGATGATGACTCGGCCCTTGACGCGGCGTTGCCGCCCAATGTGGTTGCCGAGCACAATGTCGATATTGAAGTGATGACCGTGCAAGAGGCAGTGATGCAGATGGACCTGCTAAGCGTTCATGCCATCATGTTTCAAAATGCCGCCTCTTCTGCGATCGACATGGTCTACTACCGCCAAGACGGTCAAATTGGATGGGTCTCGGGCCCGGCTGTTGCCGCTTAGTTCTCCGTGTGCTTTTCGTGGTTTGCATAGGTGCGCGCCGTGATGCGTCTTGAATGTTGCTCGCCATCGCCTTCGCTAACGCCTTGGCTTTCGCGCCACCTTGTTGTGCTTGCAACGGCCTTGTTGCTTTCGGGCTGTGCAGCCACCTTCCGATCAAGCCATACCGAGCGGTTTGGCGAGGTGTTGCCTACCCTGCCCGATTCCACCGAGACGTTGTCATTGGCAACCAGCATCCTTGAGGACATCCCCGACGAAAAAACGGCTTTCCTGCTCTATGAACAAGAGTCTGCTCGGCTGACACAGGTGGCAGGCGACCCCGAGACCAGCCGCGCCCAATTTGCCGTTGCCCTCGATGCCTACAAGCAGCAAGCCAGCGAAGCCCTGGTGACCGCCGATGAGGCCGCAAGTCAAGCACTGTCTATCTACAACAATGACCGCGCCATCCCCTACGAGGGGGCGAGCTTCGAGCGGGTGTTTGCCCATCACTTTCAAAGCATCAACTATCTTTTGCTGAATGACCGCCAAGGAGCCCTTATCGAGATGCGGGCGGCGGCAACCCAGCAACGCTTTAGCACCCAAGACTTTGCCAAGCAGGTTGCCAAAGCCGAAGACGATCAGTCCGAATTGCACCAACTGCTCGGGGAGAGCGGCGGGGTGGCGCTCGGCACCTTAAGCGGCGACGGACGCAATAGGTTCGAGAACGCCTATACCTATGCCTACTCGGGCGTGTTGCGGGAAATGACCGGTGATGACAATGGGGCATTTATCGACTATCGCAAAGCACTCACCTTGCAACCCAACAATGGGGCACTGCGCCAACTTGCCGCCCGTCTTGCGCCACGTTATGCCCCCGGGGAAGCTGATGACTTTCGCGCAGGTGTCCCGGCGGGGCGGTCATTGGAAATTCCCGCGGACAAGGCGCGGGTGGTGGTATTTGTCGAACGGGGCTGGGTGCAACCCCGCAAAGAGGTGAAGGTTACCGTGCACGACGAAGAAGGCGGATTGCTGAGCATAGCCCTCCCTACCTATGACACGACGACACGGCGCAACCAACTGCCCACCTTCTCCATCGAAAGGCAGCCGATCCAACCCCTGATGGAAACATTACCCATGGCGAAGTGGGACTTGCGGCAACGCTACCTTGCTATTGTTGCGCGGCAAACTGCCCGCTTCATTGCCAAAAATGACCTGAACGATCGCTCGCGCGCCAACCTGAATCAACAAGACGATCTGTTATCTGCCCTCCTGTATATTGCCACAAACGTGTACAATCATGCCTCCGAACGGGCGGACACCCGCACCTGGCTGTCGTTACCGGCACGGGTGGAAATGGGGGTGTACGACCTCGACCCCGACCTCACCGGCATCACCTTCGCAAGTGGTAACCGCGCATCACAGATCGATGTGACCTTGACCCCCGGCAAACGCACCCTTATCCGCATCATCGACACCGGCACATTCTTCCAGTCCGACGTGTTACTGTCAGAATGACACGCCCCCCGTTCCTCACCAGTTCCCGCACCCCGTTCCTCGCCCGTTCCCGCACCCCGTTCCTCACCAGTTCCCGCACCCCGTTCCTCACCAGTTCCCGCACCCCGTTCCTCACCAGTTCCCGCACCCCGTTTCTCCTCCTCCTTTTCGTTTCCTCATAAGGGCTTGTCTCATGCTACTGAATCCATCCGTTTTGTTCTTTCGCCGCACCCTCTATGTGCTGTTGCTTGGTGCGCTGGTCGCATGCGGAGGCAACACCTACAATGAAGCCGGCGAAGAAGATATCTCGTCCGAATTCGGCGTGCGCGACTTCCGGTCAATTGTGAGCGACCTGGTCACAAAAATGGTCGGCGACGACGGGCTTCGCGAGGATGTGGGGAGTGAGCGTCCGCCGATCTTGGTCGTCCCGCTCCGCAACCTAACCGATGAGCATATCGATACCAATCTCATCACCAACGGGATCAAGTCCGATTTGAGCAAGGCACGCCTGTTCACCTTCGTACGGCGCGACAATCTTGAGGTGTTGCGCGGCGAACTCGCCATTGAGGAATCCGGATTGGGCGACCCAGATACGGTTGCACGGATAGGCAAGGTTGTCGGGGCGCAGTATGTCCTCGGCGGGGAAATATCGAGCATCACCACGCGTGAGGGGCGGAAAACGCAAATCTACTATCGCGTCACCATCACCCTGACCGACATCGAGACCGGCATCGACGTCTGGATCGACGACACCGAAGTCAGCAAATCAGCAGTACGCGGCATCCTCTAACCCATTCTCTTGCCCCCTGCCCCGCCAAACTCTCCCCTCCCCTCCATAAGCCCCCCCCCTCTCCGTCTTCTTCTGTGGTTCGCCAAATACTGAACTGCGGAGCTTACCCGGGGAAGGGGCTGGGCTGGGCTGGGAAAATTACATCCGAGGCAAAACCGTTTGATACATGAGTTTTGCCTCGGCATCCGTCAAGGCGGATAACACATCGGCAATGCGGCGGGCTATCTGTTGTTGCTCGGGTAATTTCTTGTCGTGGAACAGCGTCGCCATATCGGCATCGAGCGTCTGCGGGTGTTTCATAAAGTGATCGAACAATTCCGCAATCATCCGCGCCCCCTTCGTGTTCTCGCGGTTCACGCTGAGTGAGCGGTACATGCGGGCAAACAAAAATTTGCGCAGATTTTGCTGGTGTGCCGCCATCTCCGTCGACATAGCCACAACCGGGGCATCGTTGCACAGCACTGCGGCATAGGTCTGCTCGGGCAATTGCTTGAGCCGATCGGCGGTCTCGACAAAAACATCGTTGACCATCGCACCAAATCCGCACCGGATCATGTCATCAATGGTCAATTGCTGGTGCAGAGCCTCAGGTTGCCCCCCGGCGGCGACCACGTCGCGACTCGTTTCATAGAGCGCGGCGAAAAACGGATTGCCATGCAGCAGGTCTTCAACGGCAAACAACCCGGCAACCAAACCATCGTCCAGATCATGATGCAGGTAGGCAATATCATCCGCCACCGCGGCCAATTGGGCTTCGATGCCGGGGTAGGTGTCAAAATCGATCACCCATCGTTTTTGTGTGGGGTGCTCGCCCTGCAGCAGCTCGGTGTATATTTCCTTTTTGTTCTCGATGTCCTGCAACCTGCGGGCATAACGGGCTAGTGCCGCGTCTCCCGGTGCCCCAAGACCAGCATCAGGAGGACGAGGAAGAACCAGAGGGCCATTGTGTTTGATCATCCCCTCCAGTGCCGCCAAGGTGAGGTTCATCCCGGGATGTGTGGGATAACGATGCTCGAGCCGAGTCGCCAGCCGAACCGCCTGAATGTTATGATCATACCCCCCAAATTCTGCCATCGCGTCTTTCAGGGCATCCTCGCCCGAGTGCCCAAAAGGAGGGTGTCCCAAGTCATGGATCAGCGCAATCGCCTCGGTCAGGTCTTCGTTGACCCCTAGCCCGCGCGCCAAAGAACGTGCGATCTGCGCGACCTCAAGCGAATGAGTCAGACGCGACCGGTACTGGTTGACGCCCGTCGACACAAACACCTGGGTTTTGTGCCGCAACCGCTGAAAAGCACGCGAGTGAATAATCCGATCGCGGTCGCGTTGAAACGCCGAACGACTGAGACGTCTCTCGCTAAACTCGAGATGAGGCTCGTCTTGGTTAGGATAAAGACGGTCGTCTGTCTCCGGGGTGGCAAGTGCGCTGTACATAGATGACGTGAAAAAAGAGGGATGTGAAAAAAGAGGGATGTGAAAAAAGAAGGGCGTGAAAAAGGAAGCGTGAAAAAAGAGGGGGAAGAGAAAGAGGAAGACAAGCCTTACTCGATGATCGCTCGAATCATTGCCCGCGTCACCACATCGGCGGCAACACCGCACCATATGCCCAGATCGATGGTGTCCTCGGCAGCAGGCGCGGTCGAGGCGGTACCCTGCTCAACAGGACAAGAGACCGCAAAGACAATATCCCCATCATAGGGGGTATGCGAAGGACGCACCGCACGCGCAATCCCATCGCCCGCACAAAGCGCAAGCCGCTGCAAATCAGACACCGGCAACGGCGCGTCGGTGACCACCGCAGCCAATACTGTATTCGTCATCAACGGCGGCGCGGCGCAAGCCTCTCCCCCAAAGAGCTGGGCGGGCGGCGTTTTCCGCACCTTACGCCAGTCGCGGTTGTCCTCGGGGTAGAGCAGGGCATGGGCCCATGGAAATCCCCCCGGAGCAAAATAGCCCCCAAACGGATTGGCAACGACCAATGCCGCAATATGATGGTCGGCTTTCCCCCATCGCACACGAAAAGACGCCGTGCCAATCCCAGACCGGCAATCCGCAGCCCGGGTGCTGCTTCCAGCCCCGACTCCGCCAACGTCCCCGGCTCCGCCAACACCGTCCTCTGCTTCACGCATAACCCTCCCATGAATCTGCTCCCAGGCATCGGCGGTGGCGACATAGCCCATGTGCCGAAAATCAACATCGATTGGCAACGATGGAGGCGAACCATCAGAAGAAGAAGGCTTTGCTGACACTGAAAAGGGCGCACGCAAGTCATAGACCGAGGCAGCCGGGATAATCGGCACCGCACCCGCAGGCGTCACAAAGCCCCGTCCTTGCTCGGCAAGGAAACGGACAGCACCATCAGCCGCCGCAAGCCCAAAGACAGAGCCCCCACTCAGTACCAACCCATCGACAGTGCTCACCGTGTTCTCGACGCGAAGCAGTTCTGTCTCACGCGTCGCAGGGGCACCGCCCAGCACCGCACAGGCTGCCAAAGCCGGCCGCGAGAAAACCAATGCCGACACCCGCCCTACATGCCCAACCCCAACCGAAGCATGCGCCCCAGCTGCCTTGGCTATGTCGCGAAGACTATTGTCGTGCCCAACCGTAACGGCAAGCGTTGTCATTTCGTTGCCCTTCCTGCGGGAGTGAGTACCCGCGTTGCCGCCAAATCTAGGTAACCCCAGCCTGCAAGACGCTAGGTCACATATCGTGTGACGCTAGGTCACATATCTTGTGGTGATGGCGGTCTGCGGGATCACAGCTCGTTTATCATTGATCGGCACGTGAAGGAGGGCTGCAAGCCCACTCAGGACAGCGACCGAAATCCACATGGCGGTGTAATTCCCTGCGAAATCGAACACAACACCCCCAATGTACGCCCCCAGAAATGCCCCAGCTTGGTGCGAGAGCATAACAAGGCCGAACAACGTGCCCAGCCAACGCGGTCCAAATATCATCCCTACCGTAGCCGAGGTCAAAGGCACTGTTGCCAACCAAATCAGCCCTATCAATGAGGCAAAGGCCATCACGATAATATCGGTCTTTGGCAACAACAGAAAAGCTATGACTATCAGACATCGCGACCCATATAAACCAACCAAAGCCCACTTCGGACGAAAGATTTTTGCCGCATACCCGGCCGACAACGAGCCAATAACGTTGAACAACCCGATCGCCGAGAACGAAGCCCCAATCACCCACGGCGAAATCGTCGGCAGGGTTGTTATGTAGGTCGGCAGGTGGACGGCAATAAAGGCAATATGGAAGCCACACACAAAAAAGCCAACATTCAAGAGCAAGAATCCCTGATGCCGCTGTGCCACCCGCAAGACACTCTTCAGCGGGGCGGGCAACTCATCGATGCCCAATGCAATGTGCGTATGTCTTCGCCGCCGCGACGCGCTAAATGCCATGGCTAGTGGCACGATCATCAGCACCAAGGCCGCAAAGATGAACAACGTGTTGTACCATCCGAATTGGACTAAGAACACGCTGGTCACGGGTGCCATCAGGAATTGCCCCAACGAGCCGCCTGCCGTTGTCCACGCTATCGCCACAGCACGCTTATCGTCAGGCACCAATCGCCCGACTGCACCTAGCACCACGGGGAAGGCACTGGAACCCACGGCAAGCCCGATTAGCCCTCCTGCAGAGGCGTGCAATAGCAACTCGGATGAGGCGGTCGCCATCAGGACGAGACCAAAGCAGTAGATTACCCCAGCAATGGCAAGGACACGGGCGGGGCCATGCTTGTCTGCGAGCGAGCCGGCAACCGGGCTTACAAACCCCCAGACAAGGTTCTGGATTGCGAGGGCTAGGGCATAGCTTGAAATGGTCCATCCTGTATCTGCACTGGCGATGGGGACGAGCAATCCCATAACCTGCCGCACCCCGAAGGAAAGTCCGAGGATGCTCCCACCACAGAAAATAACAAGGAGGTAGGGACGCATAGAGTCACTTTCGCGCAAACACTAGGGAGGGGGAAACACCGTTAGTTGCTTTGTTTGGGCTCGGTGTGCGTCCATTATATACATAACAATAACAATTAGATAGACCTATAATTGAAACATTAA
>JAHZLG010000099.1 GCA_022599995.1 Alphaproteobacteria bacterium
CAGATCCAGAGAGTCAGCAACCACGCAGATAATCTCGGAGGAGCGACTCGTATCAGCGCAAATTCCGCATGGCGACGTATCATCCCAGTGCCCGCTAATATCGCACTGACAAGCGTTGTCGTGCAAGTGTTGAAATATCGTCACCAGGGGCGCAAGTAATTCCGACCGATGTTCAAGAAGGTGAACCAACAACCGTTGCGCTGAGCGTGGGCCCAAACCGGGCAAACGCGACAGAAATTTTGCCGAATCATCAATGATCACAGCTTCAGTACCACCATCGTTACAATTACAATCATGAGAATCGTCGGGATTTCATTGATAAATTTCAGCACCCGAGTGGAGTATGACAGCCGCCGGTCATCGGCATACCACCGATGCCATGTCGCCAATTTCACGTGAAACACTGTCAGGAGAATGACACAAAGCAGTTTTGTCCACGCCCACAGCGGAAGAAAAGGGGGAGCACTTTCGATGTAGGGGACAAGCAAAATGACACCAGCAACCCAGGCTATACACATCGCTGGCAGGGCAATAAATCGCATCAAACGGCGACTCATGATTTTGAGCAAGGTGGCCTCCGATGATCCAATCGTCGTGCCGTGAAGGTAGATCAGCAGACGGGGCGAGTACAATAGCGCTGCCATCCATGAAATTACCCCGACTATGTGAATGATCTTAATCACCTCCATCATGATTCTTCCATAGCACCATGATCACCGGTACGGGTTTCTCAGCGACCACCAGATCACCAAAACAATTACGCCAGTGGCACGCATAAAACCCTAACCAAGCAGAGACGAAGGTGTAGAAGGCTGCGCAGCCATCGTGTCTTTCTCGGCGAAATGGTTGGGCGTCGAACCCCGTCCATTGCCTTCAACAAATGCCAAAGCGCGTGCCGACAAATCGACACCAAAAGCGCACAAACACCGCTTGTGCCCCTTGTCATCGAGGGTGGTTCCATCGTCTGAGTGTCCTGCCGCGACTTCGCCGCAACAATCATAGGGGGCAAAATACCTTACTCCCTGTTTCACAACATCCACCGGCCGATAGCCTGATTCCAGCTCGTCAACCGAGGGTTTGTGAAAGCCGGTTATCTCCCTTGTTATGCCGGACAGCCCAGCAATAAATCCCTCCGAGACTTGCGGAGTAGCAATACGATGATAGCTGTTTGCGCCAGCAGTCAACGCCATCTCTTTCAACTCAATATCAAGCTCAAGCAGGGTCTCGATGTGTTCTGAGACGAAAGAAAGCGGCACGACAATAATGTCACGACCTTGCGCATGGGTGCGGATGTACTCGTCCGTATAGGGCTTCACCCAAGCAACAGGCCCCACGCGACTTTGAAAGCAAATCGCATGAGGGGGTACAGGAATATCCGCCTCATCGCCTAACTGGAACAGTGCCTGGACAATAGCACTGGCGGCTTGCTCCACTTGCAATATATAGGGATCGCCTTCATCAACAATCCGTTGCGGCAACCCATGGGCGGAAAAAACAATCAAACAAGAGTCGGTGTGCGCATCCTTCGAATCCCCGTCACCAGTGATGACCTCATCGGATTTTTCGGGCAAAATAATGTCAACCTGTTGTTCCAAGGCTTCTGCACTCTTTCGATCACAATCCGCACCTATTGATGCGCGCGTTTCACGTGAAACGCTTCGCAAAGACTTAAGGGTCAGCAAAATTTCTTCGGCAAAATGATCAACAAATCCGGGTAAGGTTGGATAACACCCAAGAACAGACAAAAACGGATGAGGCACATCACCATAGACCGCACTCATCGCTTCCAAAAATGACCGCACCGAAGAATGCGTTGTCGCGGTTGAGCACTGCGGATAGAGGGGCACCATGATAACCTCAGTGGGATTCCATTCCATGAGTTTGCCGACCACTTCCTCTGCGAAGGGGTGCCAGTAACGCATAGCAACGAAAACCTCCCATTCGACCGCATCTTTCTCATCGGAATCGGCGCGCAACTTCACCTGCAAAGCTTCTGCCTGTGCGAAGGTTTGTTGCAACAGGGGACTCCCGCCTATCGTGGCATAATTTGCCTGACTGCTCTTCCAACGACGCGCCACGATCATCCGAGCAATCATGCCACGTATCAAGCGAGGCGCACGAATGATGGCCGGATCAAGGAACAGATTCAGCAAGAAAGGTTTTACATCCTCGGGCTCTTGTGGACTACCCAGATTCAACAGCACAACGGCAATTCGACGCATTTTATGCCGTACCCTTTACTGCTGCAACAAATCTCGCCACATGGTCAATCGGCGTTTCCTTCAGTATTCCGTGGCCAAGGTTTGCGATCCATCTCTTGCCTTGCATTTCTTCTTTTAGCAGGCGTATATGGCTATCGAGGGTCATGCCGCCCCCGCATAACACCATAGGGTCTAGATTGCCCTGTAACGCCATCTCAGGGTGCATTGCGTGCATCTTTTGCATACTCGTCATATGATCCACCGAAACCGCATTTGGCTTCACGGCATCAATCAAGGTATTCATGTTATGACCCAACCCTCTGCCAAAAAGGATGATTGGAACACGAGGGTGGCGTTGGCGCACATGCGCAACGATGACCTTCATCGGTTGGACAATAAATCGGTGAAAGTCACGTGCATTCATATGGCTGCCGAGAGATTCAAACAATTGCACCGCTTCGACTCCGCCTTTTATTTGGGCATCGAGAAAAGCACAGCAACCCACTGCTATCTTGGACAAAAGCAAATCAAAACGTTCGGGATGCACACTGGC
>JAHZLG010000100.1 GCA_022599995.1 Alphaproteobacteria bacterium
CCCTTGAAGCTCGGGGAATTCGCCGACGGTGGCACTGACCAGATCAACCTTCGCCACCGCGACAACCTCGCGCAACAGCTCTTTTTGGCCCTGCTCTCGCAAGGAGGCAAAAGCCGTCACCGCCTCGGCAACTTTCTCCATGTAATCCCACAGGGTACCCGCGTGATCATTGAAGTGCATGGTTTGCATCGCCGCCTTGCTGGATGCGCTGGGGGCAAGCCGCAACCGACCGGTTGTCGAAGAAAACAGCTGTTTGGCGTCCTGCTTCAAGAAGAAGTCCGCATCCTCGAGCCGTGCCTTCAAGACGCGCGCAAATCCCTCACCCTGCAACGCGGCGGCCTTACCGGCTTCATCAGGAGCAACAGAACCGACGATCGCGTCTTGAGGATTGGCATTGATCGGCCTCCCTTCGGCAATCGCCACAAATGCGGGGGCGAACACGGGATCGGGTTCAGCATTGTCGTAGACGGCAAAATACTTCTGGTGTCCCCGCATCACCGCGAGCAACACCGAGGGCGGGAGTTCCAAGAATGCCGGATCAAACTGCTCCACCCGCACAACCGGGGATTCAGCAAGGCCGCAGACTTCCTCCATCAGGGCGGGGTCGGGGTGAATTGTGATGTCTTGCTCATGCAATTGCCGCTCGATCGATGCACGCCGGTCGGCTTCGAACAACTCGATGCCGTGCGATCGCAGTGCCTTGGCATAGAAGTCGCGAAGCGTGGTCAATTCTTCTTGGTCTGCAGACGGTGCAGATGCCTGCTCGGCAACAATGGCAGGAAGTAATGCAATGGGGTGATCATCGCCGCGCACGCCCAACCCTCTTGTTGTGGTGTCGAAGCGGATGAATTGGCGTGTGCCCCCAACTGCAAGCCTGCCGGTGAAAGCACGAATTGGCGTTGACCGTCCCGACGTGTCGTCGGTTGCCTCTGCACCAAGCTTATGGCTCTCGCTTGCCCGCCAGTATAGTGCGGTGACACGCCGCAAGGGACGCGCCCATATCATATCTTCGTCTGCCGTGCGCATACTGCGGGGCCAACGCACCTCCCTTGCGATGGTCGCGATGATGCCTTCGATCTGGACGTGCAGGGCGTCGCCCCCGGTCACCAGCACGGCGGTGTAGTGCAGCGCGCCTTTTTTGCCGGCAACGGTTGGGCACTGATCCACCGAGTCTAACCCCACCCGCTTCAAGAACCCTGCGATGGCAGGCGCAGGTGCCGTCGTCGCGGGGCCACGCACCACCTCGCGACTCTCCGGAACCATGATGGGAACGCTGGATGCCCCCACAACGATTCGGTGCTTCGTGAAGGCGTGCCACGTGGTGCATTCGCCAAATCCCCGCGCGGCAAGCTGCTGCTGCAAGAGGGACTCGAGGCTGTTTGCCCCCGCCTTCTGCAAGGTAGCGGGAAGCTCTTCGGAGCAGAACTCGATCAGAATGTCGACCACTCCACCGGGAAAGTGCCTTGCATCCTCGGCGGCAGACTTTGCCCACTGTGCCGATAGATCGTGGGGTTCGGGTTCGGCAATCATGCCACTCGATGGCTGCTCTTGATCTTGCCCTTCTCCTTTGCCGCACTCTTGCCCCTCTCCTTTGCCGCACTCTTGCTCTTGCTTGTATGCCGCCTCTTCGTTGTCCGCCCATTGGGTTGCGACCTGTTTCACGACCTGTGCCACGCGGTCAATATAGGACTGCCGGTCGCCGACGCTAATCGCCCCGCAGGCATCGAGCTGATTGAAAACGTGCGAGGCGGTCAGGCAATGGTCGTAGGCGGGCAACAACAATCGCTCTTTGGCGAGTCGGCTCGCCTCCGCCTCGGCATCATCGAAGTGCTTGCGCAGGATTTCGGGGTTCGCGTGATCGAAATGGTACTCGGAGAATTCCCGCTCGGCTGCTTGGAACACCTCGCCATAGGCGATCGGGGGTTGTCCGGGTGCCCGATGAAAGACGAGGTCATAGACGTTCTCCACCCCCTGTATGGACATCGCCAGCCGCTCGAGACCATAGGTAAGCTCGGTGCACACCGGGCGGCAACGGACGTCACCGACTTGCTGGAAATAGGTAAATTGGCTGACCTCCATGCCGTTCAACCAGACCTCCCATCCCAGGCCGGCGGCGGCAAGGGTCGGCGATTTCCAGTCGTCTTCGATGAAGCGTATGTCATTGTTGTCGAGGTCGACACCAATATGTTCCAGCGACTTCAAAAACAGGCTTTGGCTGTCCGCGGGGGCTGGCTTCAACAACACTTGATACTGATAGTAGTGTTGCAGGCGGTTGGGGTGCAGGCCGTAGCGGCCATCGGCAGGGCGACGGCTGGGTTGCGGGTATGCTGCGCGCCATGCGCGCGGCCCTAGTGCCTTCAAGGTGGTCGCCCAGTGGAATGTCCCTGCCCCGACGTGCGCATCGTAGGGCGAAAGCAGAACGCATCCGTGTGCCGACCAAAAAGCGCCCAGAGCGGCTATCATCTCTTGAAACGACAGCGGAGGCGTGTGGTGATCAAGGGACATAGACAATATCAGGAAAAAGACAGTAAGACGAGCGCAATCAATTGATGTAGACGTACATGGAGATGTACATGTAGGCATACATGGAAAACTCACCCCAGCACGCACAACCTGCCGCCTTGGGGGATTTCACAACAAGCTGTTTATAAGGCGATGCCCACCCCCTAACAAGGGTTTGTGGCTAGGTTTTTGCTTTGTGCTTGTGCCCGGGGTTCTGCTTAGCGGCTCTCTCGGGAGTCACGGTCGCGACCCGATGGTGTCCTTGCGTTTTTCGAATTTGCTATCTAGTCTGTTCCGTGCGAGGTCTTGCTTGCGCCGCAAAGAACGCCGATCGCCATTTGTCGTATACATACGGCAGTCGAGTTCAGCCCCTTCGGATTGCCCTTCTGCCCACTTGAACACTGCGTTATTTTTTTTAGGAGGCCTACCGCCCCATGCGCTGGACAATAAAATTGCCCTTGGCACTTCTTATCGGCAGTTTCTTCGCTGCCATTATTGTTTCGCTTGGCAGCCAGAATTCTATCGAGCGTGCCTCGTTAGAAGAACAAAAAAAACTGCTCGATGAGCTTATTGAGCTGCGCCATGCGGCACTGGTGTTGCGTGTCGAAGCCATCCGCGATCAGGTTTTTCTGTTGCGCGATCTTGGAACTCTCGGCGAGGTGGTTGCCGAATTTCAGTATGTCTTCGACAGCTATGCGACGGATAACTTAGAATCATTTTATAACGA
>JAHZLG010000101.1 GCA_022599995.1 Alphaproteobacteria bacterium
CGGCGCAATAGACTGCAGCATTGTCTGCTGAACCCTATCACTCAACCCCGTCAACACAAGCTGGGCACCGAGAACGTTAATCAGGTTAAAGAAATTCTGGAACCCAATAAACACAGTTGAATCAAATCCTTGTACATTCGTGAAGTCGAGCAAAATGATTTCGACCTCGCTATCAACATCGTCAATATCCTTTTGTATTCGTGATAGCAGTTGGTGCTCCGCGCCGTAGAAGAGGAAATTCTGCAGAATGAACCCAATGACGGATTTGCCCTTAGCTTGAAGGGTTTGGAATTCGGCCTCAGAGTAATCCGTCGAAGAATGAAACCATGTGCAATCGAATATCGTGCGAAACACCGTAACCCGCGAGTACTGACGCACAAAAATGATTGCCGAAAGCACCGTGCCGACCGGAATCGATACCTGAAACCCATAAGCGATGGAGATAAAACCGATGCTGGCCGCCAAAGAAGTATCGATCAGCTTGCTCTTCGTCACATTGGCAAGAATCCAATTGAACAACAGATCGGAGAGCATGTACAGCGAGACGCCATAGGCAATGTACACCGGCACGATAGCAAGAAAGTGGTGTCCCCAAAAAGCAGCAACCACAAGGATGCACGCCGCGGTAACGGTGGCGACGCGGAAGCTGACTCCTCGGGTATTCAGGACTCCGTGGGTAATCCGCGACGAAATTCCCGGGGGCCCATTTCCCAGAACCCCGGCGAGAAAATTCCCCACCGCAGGGGCGGTAAGCTGACTACGAGCCAGCGAAGACGTATACAGCGAGGCGAAATAGATGCTCAAAATGAACAGTATCAGGCTCATCGCCAGCAAGTCGGGAATCGTCGCGTTGAAGACTTGCCGGGGTAGCTCGGAGATGTTGAAGATCGCCGAAGTGTTGAAGGGGATGGAATCTAGGTTTGCCAGCCAGGTCTTTTGGTAGTCACTAGAAACCGAGTCTGTCACCGCAAAATTGACGATAAAATAGTCAACGTAGATCACGAAAAGGAGCAACAACGGCAACACACGGTGGGCGCGGAAAAACTGTGACGCAAACATCAATGCCACACAAAGGATGATGCCATTGCTTATCTCGACCGTGAAGATGTCGGTGAAGCTGGCAAGTGACGCGAAAGCATCATCGTGTCCCGTGCTGTAATCGATGACTCCCTTGAAGCCTATCCAAATCACGGCGAGCAAGAATCCATTCATCACCGGCAGCGGGATATAGCGGGCAACATTCCCCAAACTGGTGAACCGCAACACCAAGAACGCGACCCCAATGAAGATGGTCGCGAAAGCAACAAACGACAGAAGCATTCGATCAAGGGAAGTCACGATCGCAAGATCGGTAAACACCCCCAGCACATCGGCCAAAATAGCCGATAGCATGACCGCACTAATGATGGTCGGCACGGCAATCATTTTGCTCCGCGCAGGGGCAAAAATGGTGTAGGACACCATCAGAAAAATCGCACAGCTCAGTGACATGCCGATCCCGTAGGGCACGAGGTGCGGCGCAAGCGCACCCAGCATCACGACGGCAATTGAAATGCAGAGGAAGAATATCCAGCAGGCGATCAGGGCACCAGCCATCACACTGGCAATAGGACGCATAGCTTCTTGATAGGGCGCGAGGTGAGAATAGGACGATCAACGAGGTAGGTGTCGACTTACAGCAAATTATGTGCCCCCACACCAAGCGGGGAGCAACAAGGGCAAAGGAATCGACATCCTCCGCGCAAATAGGGTATAGGAGATGCCTATGTTAGGCATTGTCATTGGCAAGCAGATCGTTGCAACTGACACCCTCCCCGCAACCATGGGAGGATACCAAGAATGCCATATCGATTTGGGATGCGGGGATGGCAAGTATATTGGGAAAATCGCCGAGGCACACCCGCATGTCTTTTGTTTGGGCATCGATGCGGTCGCCGCGAACGTCGCTGAGACGAGTCGGAAGCGGCGAAAACAGGCCAACCTTGCCTATGCCCGCGCCGGAGCTGAGAGCTTGCCCGAATCTCTGCACGGCACCGCCGATCGGGTGTCGGTTATCTTGCCATGGGGCAGTCTGATGCTGGCGGTTGGCGGTGGAGGCGGAGGTAATTCTGCGACCCTCGGCCTGATCGCCCGTCTGTTGAAACTGCACGGCACGCTCGAGGTCGTGCTCAACCTTTCGGTCTACCAAAACGATCCGCTGTATGCGTCGAAACAAGGCTTGGATGACTTGCCCGACCCCACGGACAAGAGTGCCCTCCAAGCGGCCTACGCCCGGGTTGGATTGACCGTCATAGACCATCGGAAAGACGTCCCTCTGCCGCAAACACGCTGGGGACGGCAGCTCCACCGGCAACGGCGTCAGGCTGTCGGAATCGTCGCCAAGATAGCCATTGCCAATGAGTCGCAGGGAGAAGAAACCCCAAGGACATCCGACTCAGGGGATAAGGCAGGCGCAAAGGCAACATCGAGCCTTACCTCAATGGCGTGAACTGTCGCGACTCCGTGTCCGTGTCCGTGTCCGTCGAGCGTGATAGGGGCACACAATTCTTTCAACATCGCCGACGATAGCTTGACCCGATCCTTCGAGGTCATAAAGAAGGCAACATCACCTCCGCCGCGAACACCGCCTTCCTGCGATCGAACTTGTGCCGTCGCCTCGGCACGCAGGTGCTGTATATCGCTCGCATCATAGCGATGGTGGTCGGGGAAGCGGATCATTCGATGCCACTGTCGTGCCACCGGTTGCCCATCGTGCGTCATCGTCGTTACCGCATCGAAAAACCGATCAGGGTTGGCGATGGCAGCAAAGGCGAGCGCATGGTCGGCGCAAAACTGCGTCAGCACGGCGTCTTGTCGGCTTTCGCTTGCCTGCAACAAGGTGGCCTTGCCGATGGCCGTGTATTGCGGAATTGGCGCGTGGGGCAGCTTAGGAGACGTTGGGTCGGTGTACACAATGGCATGACATCGCTCGGCACATGCGGCCAGCGGCTCGCGCAAAGGGCCGGCGGGGAAGAGGCGGTTGTTGCCAAATCCACGTTTTGCCCCGACCACCAGTATCCGCAAGGTGGGGCATAGCCCCGGGTTCAACAAGCCATCATCACTAAGAACAACAAGTGGTCTGTTGTCTTGCTCTTGCGGGCTGCGACGATCACGGATGAGGGCGATTGCCTGCTCGACGGCGGCTCCGCGGTTGCTGCCGACAACGACGGGAATCGATGCATCCAGCTGTTTTGCCATCATCAGCGGTTCATCCCCGACCTGCTCGACCACATCGTGGGCAGGGTCAACGGCACGGGGGGCAGGCTCCTTGGCGCGCATGCGCCCGAAGTGCCCGGGGCGGTAGCCGCGCGACACAATAGCCACATCGCTGCCTAGAGCAGACAAGTCGCGCGCAAGCTGTAGCACGACCGGTGTCTTGCCGCTTCCTCCCACTGTGGCATTGCCGACTGCCACCACGCGCACCAACCCCTTGGCGGCCAAGGACGTTTCAGCAGGAAACAGAAAGCGGTGCTTGGCGGGTTGTCTTTGCAACCGCCCTAGTCGCCGCTGTAGCCCGACACGATAGCCACGTGCGAGCAGGCGGGCATAGAGCGGCACCGCGCGTTGGGGGGTGCCGTCGCCGTCCTCAGTCATCGAAACTGTTGCAGTGGGGTTACCCTCGGTGCCCCAGAATGCCGGAGGAGTGCGCATCGAATACGACCTGATTGTTTCGGGTGTCTTTGCAGTTACCGCAGTGCCCGCAGTGCCCGCAGTGCCCGCAGTGACTGCGGTAACCGCGGTGACCGCATAACCGCTATGTCCATAGTTACTGCAGTGACTGCAGTGACTGCGGTGTCCGCAGTGACCGCATAACCGCTATGTCCATAGTTACTGCAGTGACTGCAGTGACTGCGGTAACCGCATAGCCGCGATGCCCACAGTTACCGCAGTGCTGGGCCTGGGATGGCTTCTTGAACAGGCAGCAATTTATGCATTGCGATCGGCAAGCAACCACGCAAGAATGGCCTTTTGCCCGTGCATCCTGTTTTCGGCAGCCTCCCAAATTTTGGACTGCTTGCCCTCGAGCACCTCGGAGGTGACCTCCATGCCGCGATGGGCCGGAAGGCAGTGCAGGAATATTGCCGACGCCGATGCCTGTTCCATCAGGGCTTGGTCGACGCGGTACGCCTCAAATTCACGGCTGGTCGTGGCGATCTCTTCTGCCGACTCGGTGCCGTCCGCATGCATCGAGTGCCACGTATCGGTGATCACGACATCGGCACCGCGCACGGCATCCGCTGCGTTCGCGTGATGGGTGATGCGTGCCATACCGCTCTCAGCCCCGCCCGCAGAGGCGGAGTGGGAGGAGGAGGAGGTGGTGGGGGGGGAGGGGTTAGCCGCAGCGACAAGGTTGCCAAAGCGTTCGGGGGCACCGACCCGCATCCGCAGCCCGAGCATCGATGCCGCCGCCATCCATGAATTCGTAACATTGTTCACATCGCCCAGCCACGCTATCTCCATTGCGTCGAGTGGCTTGCCCAAAACATCGGCGTGCGCTTGCACGGCCATCAGGTCGGCAATGATCTGACACGGGTGCTCGTGGTCGGACAAGCTGTTGATCACCGGCACGGTGGCGGCGGCGGCCATTTCCTCCAATCGGCCGTGCCCGGTGGTGCGCATGACAATGGCATCGACATAACACGACAGCACCCGCGCTGTATCGGCAAGTGTCTCGCCGCGTTTCAACTGCATGTCTTTGGCGTACAGGACAATCGGATGGCCGCCCATTTCGCGGATGCCGACTTCGAAGCTCACCCGGGTGCGCGTCGAGGGCTTTTCGAACAGCAGGGCAATTGATTTTCCTGCAAGAGCATCGGCTGTCAATTGGCGGTTGCCTCGCCACGCCAGCCCTTCGGCAATGCGGGTTTGGAGCTCTTGCTTACTCCCGGCATCACGCAAGGTGAGGAAGTTCTGCGGAGCCGGGGCGGGGGCGGTGGCAGGTTGCACTGCGGCATTCATGTTGCGGTCTCCCTTGCGGAGGCGTCGGCGCTTTCGAGAAGCAGGGATTCCACCGCGCCCTCGAGCGCACGGAGCAAGAATTCAACTTCAGCGGCAGTGATGATCAATGGCGGCAAAAGACGCAGCACATTGTCGCGCGCCGGCACCGTCAGCACCCTTTGGTCGAGCAGGGCGTGCATCAACTGAAGGTTCGTGATATGCGCTGCATTCGCTTCGATGCCGCAAAACAGCCCGCGCCCACGATGCCGCACGAGGGCTTGGGGGTATTTGCGACACAGGCTTTGCAGTCCCTCCACGATTTGCTCGCCGCGTTCGATAACGTTGGCAAGGAAGGCGGGGGTGGTCAGCTCCTCTAGAACGGCAACGGCGACTGACGAGGCCAAGGGATTGCCGCCAAATGTCGTGCCGTGCGATCCAGGGGGAAATCCAGATGCCATCGCTTGGGTCGCAAGCAATGCGCCGATGGGAAACCCGCCTCCAAGCCCTTTCGCCGTGGCGAGGGCATCGGGGGCAACCCCTGCCCATTCGTGGGCATAGAGCTTGCCGGTTCGTCCGACCCCCGACTGCACTTCGTCTAACAGCAGCAATATGCCGTGCCGATCCGCCAGACCACGCAACAAGGGCAGGCTATCGATAAGGTCGACCACCCCTCCCTCGCCTTGCACGGGTTCGATCATAATCCCGGCAGTTTGATCGGTGATCAGGGCTTCTACTGCAGAGGCCACCTCTTGCGGGGTGGTGTCACTTGGAGTCGCCACATCAAAGCCGTCGAGCAAATGTCCAAAACCGAGGGTAAGCTTGGCATCGCGCACGGCAGAAATTGTCGCCAACGTACGCCCATGAAATGCGCCGTCTACGGTGATGATGCGTTGTCTCTCCGGGTGGCCTTGTTCGAACTGCCACCGGCGGGCGAGCTTGATCATGCCCTCGACTGCCTCGACCCCCGAATTGCACACGAGCACCTTATCGGCAAAACTATGGCGGGCAAGCACTTCTGCCAGCTGCTCTTGTTCGCGGATATGGTACAGGTTGGAGCAGTGCCAAAACCGCTCGGCTTGGTCTTTCAGGGTGTCGACCAGTTTGGGATGGGCATGTCCCAGTGAATTGACGCCGATGCCCGCCATGACGTCGAGCATGCGAGTGCCTTGCTCATCGTATAACCAGCATCCTTGGCCGTGCGTAAAGGCGCGGTTCAGGCGGGCGTAATTATGAAAGAGATGCTCGGTCGATGCGGTTTGGCTCGGGGCGTTGGCAGCCGGGGCGGCCGCAGAATCTGCAGAGGTAGTCACTGGAGTGGTCACTGGGGAGGTAACAGAAGTTGATGTCATTGTTTTGGCTCGGGGTCATTTCGAGAAATTTTTGGCTTCGCTGTCAGCACTGGACGTATCGTTTGGGCATCGTTGCCTTAGACAATGCCGTTGACGGCATCTTGAACAATGCCGTTGGCGGCGTCTTAGACAATGCCGTTGGCGGTATCTTAGACAATGCCGATGGCGGCGTCTTGGACAATGCCGTTGGCGGCGTCTTAGACAATGCCGTTGGCGGTATCTTAGACAATGCCGATGGCGGCGTCTTGGACAATGCCGATGGCGGCTTCTTAGACAATGCCGTTGGCGGCTTCTTAGACAATGCCGTTGGCGGCGTCTTAGACAATGCCGTTGGCGGTATCTTAGACAATGCCGATGGCGGCGTCTTGGACAATGCCGTTGGCGGAGTTGGGGTCAATTCCCGCAAGCAGCTCAGCAATTTGGACGGTGTTGAGGGCAGCCCCTTTTCGCAAATTGTCAGAAACGACCCACATCGCCAACCCATGCGGCACTGTCGGGTCGGCACGCAACCGACTGACAAAGACCGCGCCATCGCCACTTGCCTCAGCGGGGGTTATGTACCCGCCATCCTTGGGTTGGTCGATAACAAGAACCCCGGGGGCATCTTCGAGCAGGTCGCGCGCCTCCGCAACCGACAGGGGAGATTCCAGCTCGATGCATATGGCCTCGCCGTGCCCGACAAAGACCGGGACGCGCACGCAGGTGGCGATGACCTTGATGGCGGGGTCGAGGATTTTGTTGGTCTCTACGACCATTTTCCATTCCTCCTTGGTGCTTCCATCGTCTAGGAAGCTATCGATATGGGGGATGACGTTGAAGGCAA
>JAHZLG010000102.1 GCA_022599995.1 Alphaproteobacteria bacterium
CAACAACATCACCCAAGAAAACCGTAATCCACTTTTGTTTCGCGACATCGGGGCAGACGGCCTCAAGACGGGACACACCGATCAGTCGGGTTATGCTTTGGCGGCTTCGGCAGTGGTTGATGACCGCCGGATTGTGCTGGTGATTAGCGGCTTGAAGAGCAAGCGTGCCCGTGCCATCGAAAGCGAGCGGCTGCTAAGAAGTGCGGCAACGAATTGGACACAACACTCCCTCTATGATGCCCGCGATGCGGTGGCGCAGTTGCCGGTGTTGTTTGGCGATCAGCGGTACATTGCGGTCGGGGCTAAGCGCGACATTAGCCTTGCCCTGCGCATGGAGGATTTGCAGTCCCTCAAGACAGAGCTTGAATATACTTCTCCGCTCACGGCACCGGTTGGGCGCGATCAGCTTGTTGGTCGGTTGGTTTTTTCCAATGATCAGGGAGTCATCAAGACATATCCTTTGTACACACTGACCGCGAGCGAGCGGGTGTCGCGACTCCAGCAGGCGTTTCTGTCGTTGGGTTATTTCTTCTCGGGTAACATGCACGGGTTATGAACTCGGCCCTCCCCTCCGACCCCTTCGCCACCTTGCCGATTTGGCATCGGTTGATCGTGTTGGAAGGAATCAATGGCGCAGGCAAAACATCGCAATTGACGGGCCTCGATTCGTTCTTGCAACGGGAATTTGCTTCGAAAAAATTCGTGCGGGCCGCCCAGCCGGGGTCGCAGAGGCTCGGTGGCATGGTGCGCGCGGTCATTGAGGGCGACCATTCCAATGGCATTATTTCGTCCCACTCGGCGTTGTTGTTGTTCTTGGCAGATCGGCATGAATTATTTGCTGAGCTGCGCACGGAGCACCCGGAGGGGGCATTTTTGCTGATGGATCGCCACATTGATTCTTGTTGGGCCTATAACGGGGTGCTCGACGGTTGCCCGGTGGAGCAGCTTGTTGATTATCACTTCCACGCCTCCATCCCGCGTGCGGGTTTGACCATATTGCTCGATGTTGCCCCCGAGGTCGCATTTGCCCGCAGCGATCGCGGCGACCGGGCAGGGCGGGGTGATCGGCATAGTCGCGCCGAGCTTCATATTTTGCGCGATGCGTACCTTCGCCTTGCCGAGCACTCACCGCTTCATCACGTTATTGATGCTGGTGCGGGGTATGATGTTGTGCAGTCGGCGGTTCGGGAGCGCGTAATCGCCCATATTACATAAGAGGGGAGGGCGCGCGCGCACCGTTCACCGCTGTGGCCAGTCACTGCAGCCAGTCAGTGGCTGGCTGCTGGTATACGTTTTGCGAGCGATGCTCTATAGTCGTGCCCATGAACCCCCTCCCTGAACCGTGGCAGCACGCCCATTTGATCGGCCACCAAGACAAGCTCGATCAGTTGCTCACCTTGCATCAGAAAAAAGCGTTGCATCCGGTGACCCTGTTCAGTGGGCAAAAGGGCGTTGGCAAGGCGACTCTGGCGTGGCGACTCATCGAGCACATTCTTTCCCCCGGCCAAACAAGCAATTTTCGCGAGTTGGTTGAGCAGGGCAGTCACCTCGATTTTCAGTGCTTGCACTCACCGAGCGGCAAGACGATCCCGATCGCCGAATTGCGGGGGGCGGTGAGTTTGTTGCACCGCCGCCCGGTACTTGGCGAGCACCGCATTTTGTTGATCGATGCCCTCGATGATTTGGTGCGGGCGGGATTAAACACGCTGCTAAAAATCATTGAGGAACCACCTAATTGGGCTTATGTTTTCATCATATCGCACAACGTCTATGAAGTCCTGCCGACGATCTTATCGCGAAGCATGAAGGTGCGCGTGCCGTCGCTCGACCCGTCGGAGATGATGCAATTGCAACGGTGTTTCGCCCAGCACCCCAGTGGGGCTCCAGTCTCACATGGGGCGAACGGCGAGGTTATCGAGACGCTTGCCGCAGGGAATGCTGCCCTGTACTTGCGGTTGCTCCAGCCGCAATTGCGCGGCGAGATTGGACGCCTGATCGATGCCATCACCCACAAAAGCGCCATGGCGTTTGTGAGTGCCATCGACCCCTTCTTGCGCGGCGACGAATTTGTTGTTTACAATTTGTTGCGCACGCTGTGCCTCGATATGGCCCGACAAATCAATGGACTGGCGATGTCACCGCTCGGGAGAGCAGTGATTGCTTATCGCCCCCCATCTGCCTTGGGCGGGAAGCAATCCACAGTGCAGAAAATGCAACGTCTGCAAGCAGCCCTCAATTTGCACGCCGCTTTGATCAAATCCGAAAAAGACGTCAATGCCCTGAACCTCGTTGGCAAAGCCGAGATCACCGACAAGTGGCTGACCATTCACGCCTTGATCCGTTAGCAACCGATTAGCATCACCAAATCCACCCGGCCACGCGAAACTATCCTCTCGCCCGCGCGAGACAACAATTGCGGCACAGCAAGAGGATGCATAGGGCAGGGCAGCTTCAATCCCAGAGAAATTTCATCGATGGCGCAACGTTTTATCACCACCCCAATCTACTATGTGAACGACCGACCCCATATCGGGCACGCCTATACGACGATCATTTGCGATGTCATCGCGCGGTTTTGGCGGATGCAGGGGCACGATGTGCGGTTTTTGACCGGCACCGATGAGCACGGCGAGAAAATCGCCGCCGCGGCCGAAAAGGCCGGACGGAGCCCGAAGGCACACACCGATGATGTGTCGCGCAATTTCCGGCACCTTGCCGAGGCATGTCTTGCCTCGAACGATGACTTCATCCGCACCACCGAGCCCCGGCACGCCGAGACCGTGGCATGGTTCTGGCGCAGGCTGGTCGATGAGCAAGCCATCTATTTGGGAAAATATGTAGGATGGTATGCCATCCGCGATGAGGCGTACTATACCGATACCGAGGTCACCACGGCTGCCAATGGCGAGCGCATCGCCCCGACCGGAGCAGCCGTAACGTGGCGTGAGGAGGAAAGCTATTTTTTCAACCTGTCGCATTGGACGGAACCCCTGCTTGAATTTTATGCGGAAAATCCCGACTTTGTCGTGCCGCGCGCCCGCTACAACGAGGTGATCGCTTTTGTCAAAGGCGGCCTTAAAGACCTTTCGGTGTCGCGCTTGGGGCTCGACTGGGGTATCCCAGTACCGAACAGTGTGACCCATCGCGATGAAACCGGGAAAATCAGTGGTCATAGTGTTTATGTCTGGTTGGATGCCTTGGTGAATTATTACACAGCGCGCACCGATGCTACATCGGGGGAGGCCTACTGGCCGCCCTCGTTGCATGTCGTCGGCAAAGACATCCTTCGGTTTCAC